>CAZBKX010000545.1:0-13190 GCA_964492535.1 uncultured Rhodoferax sp.
TGTTTGGTTTGCTGTACCACATCTTCAAAAACGGATGGGAAGACAAGCAGTACATCAACGACCGCGTCTTTGGCATGGAAAAGGTCAAGGAAGAGGTCATGGCCAAGTGGACACCTGAGAAGGTTGAAGAAGCTTGCGGCGTCAAGGAGGCCCAAGTGCTCAAGGTGGCGACCATGCTGAACGAGAGCCGTCCTGGCACCGTGGTGTGGTGTATGGGTCAGACCCAGCACACCACCGGCAACGCGATTGTGCGGGCTTCGTGCATCTTGCAGTTGGCCCTGGGCAACGTGGGTAAGGCGGGTGGTGGCACCAATATTTTCCGGGGCCACGACAACGTGCAGGGCGCCACCGACGTGGGTCCGAACCCCGACTCCCTGCCGGGTTACTACGGCCTGGTTGAAGGCTCGTGGCGGCATTTCGCCAAAGCGTGGGGCGTCGACTACGAGTGGATCAAAAAGCAGTATGCCTCCCCTGCCATGATGACCAAGCCCGGCATTACCGTGTCGCGCTGGATTGATGGCGTGTTGGAGAAAAACGAGCTGATCGACCAGGATTCCAATCTGCGCGGCGTCTTTTACTGGGGCCATGCGCCCAACTCCCAGACGCGCGGTTTGGAAATGAAACGCGCGATGGACAAGCTGGACCTGCTGGTGGTCGTGGACCCTTATCCATCGGCCACAGCGGCCATGGCCGCCATGCCGGGCAAGCCCGAAGACCTGAACCCCAACCGGGCGGTCTACCTGCTGCCCGCAGCCACCCAGTTTGAGACCAGCGGCTCCTGCACCGCGTCAAATCGCTCGCTGCAATGGCGCGAAAAAGTGATCGAGCCGCTGTGGGAGAGCCGCAGCGATCACATGATCATGCAGCAGTTTGCGGACAAGCTGGGCTTTGGAAAAGAGCTGTCCAAAAACTACAAAATGCAAAAAGTCAAAGGCATGGACGAGCCCGTGCCCGAGGACATCTTGCGTGAAATCAACGGTTCCCTGTGGACCATTGGCTACACCGGTCAAAGCCCTGAGCGCCTGAAAGCGCACATGCGCAACATGAACCTGTTTGACGTGAAAACGCTGAGGGCCAAAGGCGGCAAGGACAAGGAAACCGGCTACGACTTCACGGGGGATTATTTTGGTTTGCCATGGCCTTGCTACGGCTCATCCGCACTCAAACACCCCGGTTCGCCGAACCTGTATGACACCTCCAAACACGTGATGGACGGTGGTGGTAACTTCCGCGCCAATTTTGGCGTGGAGCGCGAAGGCAAGAGCCTGCTTGCGGAAGATGGCTCGCACTCCGTGGGCGCAGACATCACCACGGGTTACCCTGAGTTTGATCACGTGCTGATGAAAAAACTGGGCTGGTGGGATGACCTCACCGACGTGGAGAAAACGGCCGCCGAAGGCAAAAACTGGAAGACCGACATGTCCGGCGGCATTCAGCGCGTGGTCATGCAGGTGCATGGCTGCCACCCCTTTGGCAACGCCAAGGCGCGTGCGGTGGTGTGGAACTTCCCTGATGCCATTCCCCAACACCGGGAGCCTTTGTATGGCAATCGGGCTGACCTGCAGGTCAAGTACCCCACTCACGACGACAGGAAAGCCTTCTGGCGTCTGCCCACTTTGTACAAGACCATTCAGGACAAGAACATTGCCGACAAGGTGCATGAGAAGTTCCCCCTGGTGCTGACCTCCGGTCGGCTTGTCGAGTACGAAGGCGGTGGCGAGGAAACCCGTTCAAACCCCTGGCTGGCCGAGTTGCAGCAAGAGATGTTCATCGAGATCAACCCCAAGGTGGCAGCCGAAAAAGGCATTCGAAATGGGGAGCGGGCGTGGGTTTCTTCACCCACGGGTGCCCGCCTGAACGTGCAGGCGATGGTGACCGAGCGGGTGGGTCCGGACACGGTGTTCATGCCGTTTCACTTCTCGGGTCGCTGGCAAGGGGCTGACATGCTGGCCCACTACCCCAAAGGAGCCGCACCGATCGTGCGCGGCGAGGCGGTTAACACCGCCACCACCTACGGTTACGACAGCGTGACCATGATGCAAGAGTCGAAGACGACGGTCTGCAATGTCGAGCGAGCATAAGGAGAACACAACATGGCACGTATGAAATTTATCTGCGACGCAGAGCGTTGTATTGAATGCAATGGCTGTGTGACGGCTTGCAAAAACGAACACGAGGTGCCTTGGGGCGTCAACCGCCGCCGGGTCGTCACACTCAACGATGGCGTACCGGGTGAGAAGTCAATCTCCGTGGCCTGCATGCACTGCAGCGACGCGCCTTGCATGGCTGTGTGCCCGGTGAATTGCTTCTACCGCACCGACGAAGGCGTGGTGCTGCACGACAAAGACGTGTGCATTGGCTGCGGCTACTGCTCTTATGCCTGCCCGTTTGGTGCGCCACAGTTTCCGTCGCAAGGCACGTTTGGTGTGCGCGGCAAGATGGACAAGTGCACGTTTTGTGCTGGCGGGCCGGAGGCCAATGGCAGCCAGGCCGAGTTCGAGAAATATGGTCGCAATCGCCTGGCTGAAGGCAAGCTGCCGGTGTGCGCGGAGATGTGCTCCACCAAGGCCCTGATTGCGGGTGACGGCGACGTCGTGGCGGACATTTTGCGCAACCGCGTTTTGCGCCGGGGTAAGGGTGCTGAGGTATGGGGCTGGGGAACGGCTTATGGTTCCAAACAAGCGGGTCAACCCGGTGCAGCGGCCGCTGCAGGAGCGAAATCATGATGCGCATTCTGTTGGCTGTCTCCTGTGCCCTGGCTTTGGCAGCGTGTGGTGAATCCCCTCAACCACACGCTTTGGGAAAGAATGACTCGGCGCCCTACACAGGCACCGGTAAGCCCTACGCTGGCAAAGATTGGAAGCAGGGCGACAAGGCCAGTTGGGAGTCTGCCCTGAAGGCGCGGGCTCAAAGCGGGCAAAACGACTACAGCCGCATGAACTGACCGGGAGGCCCCGATGAACAAACCCTTATCTGTTGCACTGACACTGCTGTTGCTGTGCTCAGGCGCCATGGCGCAAGCGCCGGCGGCTGCACCTGGCGCACCGGCCGGAACGCAAGCAACTGCTGATTCCGGCGGCCCCAAAAGCCAGAATATCTTTGAAGTCAAACCCGATGCGAGTGAGGAGGCCGGGTACGCTAAGCAAACCAACGCCGAGCGTCAACAGGTGCAGCCTGGTAACAACGCCCCCATTTGGCGCCAGGTGGGTGCGGGGGTGACGGGCTTTAGCAGCTTGCCCAAGAGCGAGGCGCCTGAGGCCGGGAACCTGATTCAGCCCTTCGTTCAATACCCTGGCTCCAAAGTGACCAATGCCGGCGAGGCTTGGCGGCAGGTGCGCAACAACTGGATCATTCCCTACGGGGGTGCCCTGCTGTTGATCGTGCTGGGCGCGGTTGCCTTGTTTTACTGGGGTAAGGGAATGATTGCGCAGCATGGCGCTGACACAGGTCGCAAAATTGAGCGTTTTACGCCGCTTGAGCGTTCGGCACACTGGGCCAATGCCATCGCCTTTGTCTCTCTGGCCGTGTCGGGTGTGGTCATGGCGTTTGGCAAGTTTTTTATTTTGCCGGTCATCGGTAGCACCCTGTTTGGCTGGCTGAGCTATGCCCTGAAAAACCTGCACAACTTTGCCGGCCCGTTGTTCGCCGTGTCTCTGGTCATTGTGTTTTTCACTTTCCTGAAAGACAACTTGCCACGCAAGGAGGACTGGACCTGGATCGTCAAAGGCGGTGGCCTGCTGTCCGAGCATGAGGTGGCTTCGCACCGGTTCAATGCCGGAGAAAAAGTGGTGTTCTGGGGTGGTGTCATGTTCCTGGGCCTGATCATCGTGGGCTCGGGGCTGGTGCTCGACAAGCTCGTGCCTGGCCTCATTTATGAGCGCAGCACCATGCAGATCAGCCACATGATTCATGCCGTGGCGGCGGTGCTGATGATGGTGATGTTCATCGGGCACATCTACATGGGAACCATTGGGATGCAGGGCGCCTACAAGGCCATGCGCACCGGGTATGTGGACGAGACCTGGGCCAAAGAGCACCACGAGTTGTGGTTTGATGATGTCAAGAACGGCAAGATACCGGCTCAGCGTTCACAGGCGCCCACCCCCGGTGGCCAGCCCGTTCAGATTTGAGAAATTGGAGAAAGCGGATATGAAACGAAATCTCAAGCAACTCGCACTGGTCTGCTCCCTGCTGTTGGTCGGCACTGCCGCCTTGGCCAAGCTGCCAGCGCTGTCCGACGAAGCCAAGGCCAAAGCAGCCGAAGCTGCCGCCAAAACAGCCTGGGCCGGCAAAGTGGATGGGTACAAGCTCTGCAAGTCGCAAGACCAGGCGGCAGCGCATTATTACAAGACGGCCAAGTCAGCAGGCAAAGAGACCAAGCCTGCGCCCAGCCTGCCGCCTTGCGCTGACCCCGGCCCCTTTGTCTATACCCCTGCAGTCGCTGCACCGGTTGTTGCGGGTGCAGCACCAGCGGCAGCGCCTGCAGCTGCAGCTGCGCCAGCGGCGGCTCAACCTGCCAAGAAATCCTGAGCTTCCTGCCCTATCTGACCCAGGCTTTCGCACCTTTGGTGCGTGAGGTGTCTGCCGTCAATGAATTTGGAGAAGCCAGCAGCGTCTCCATCCCGGCCGAGCGGGCCCTGACGGTGTACGTGGATAAGCGTGAGCTGGTGACCTTGATGACGCTGGGGGCGCATCCTGAACTGCTGGTGCTGGGCTTCTTGCGCAATCAGCGTCTGGTTCAGTCGGTGACCGAGGTGGAATCCATCACGGTGGACTGGGAGGTCGGTGCGGCGGCCGTCAAAACACGGGCCGGTATTTCGGATATTGAGGCCCGCACCTCCAAGCGGGTGGTCACTACTGGCTGCGGGCAGGGCAGCGTGTTTGGTGACCTCATGGCCGAGGTCGACAGCCTTGTTCTTCCTGAGGCGCACATCACTCAAACGCAGCTTTACGGCATCGTCAACGCGATTCGCCTGCAGGAGAGTACCTACAAATCCTCGGGCTCAGTGCATGGTTGCGCGTTGTTTCAAGGCGAGACGATGCTGGTCTTTGTGGAAGATGTCGGTCGCCATAACGCCATTGACACCATTGCCGGCTGGATGTGGATGCAAGGTTCTGACGCTAGCGTCCCCGCGCCGACGGCCCGCATGGATGGCGCCGACAAGGTGTTCTACACCACGGGCCGGCTCACCAGCGAGATGGTGATCAAGTCGGCCCAGATGGGCGTGCCCATTGTGGTGTCGCGCAGCGGCATCACGCAAATGGGGCATGAGGTGGCGCAGCGCATCGGCCTGTGCACCGTGGGGCGCGCCACCAACAAGCGTTTTCTCTGCTACAGCGGCGCCCATCGGCTACGGATGCAGCCTGAACTCGCCGGCGCCCGATTGTCCGCAGCGGGCTGAGGCGCCGCCAACCCAAATCCCCAGCCCTGTCGGCAAATGCCGAGTGCGCTAAGGTAGAGGCATGACTATCTCTTTTTGGCGCCTGGGTTGGCGCACTTTGTGGCGTGATTTGCGCTCAGGCGAACTCCGCTTGCTGATCGTGGCCGTGACCCTGGCCGTGGCCGCCCTGACCGCCGTGGGCTTCTTTGCAGACCGGCTCAAAGGGGGCTTGCAACGCGACGCCCGCCAGCTGTTGGGCGGCGACGCCGTGATTTCCAGCGACAACATGACTCCGGCCGTGTTTGCCGAAAAGGCCCGCGCGCTGGGCCTGGATGTGGTCAACACCTTGGGCTTTCCCACCATGGGGCGCGCGGACGATGCCAGTGGCGGTGGCACCAAACTGGTCGCACTCAAGTCGGTGGAGCCGGGCTATCCGCTGCGGGGCAGCTTGCGCGTAGCCGACCAGCCAGGCCAGCCGGATGCGCCGACCCGGGCCATTCCTGCGGCCGGTGAGGTCTGGGTGGATGCCTCCTTGCTGGACTCACTCGCCATTAAAGTGGGCGACCCCTTGCTCTTGGGCGATGCGAGTCTGCGCATCACCAAAATCATTGTGAGTGAACCCGACCGAGGCGCCGGCTTCATGAACTTTGCGCCCCGCGTCATGCTTAACAGCGCTGATATGGCTTCCACCGGCCTGATCCAGCCCGCCAGTCGCTTGACCTACCGCATGGCCGTGGCCGGTGAAGACAAGCGGGTAACCGCTTTTGTGGACTGGGCTGTGCTGGAGGCCAAAAAGCCCGAGGTGCGAGGCGTGCGGGTGGAGTCTCTTGAGGGGGGGCGCCCTGAAATGGGCAAGACGCTGGACCGGGCCGAGAAATTTCTGAATCTGGTGGCGCTGCTGGCGGCCCTCCTGAGCGCGGTGGCCGTGGCGCTGGCCGCGCGCGGGTTTGCCGCCAACCACCTGGACGACTGCGCCATGCTGCGCGTGCTGGGGCTGAGCCAACGCACCATTGCGTCGAGCTACGCTTTTGAATTCACCCTGATTGGCCTGATGGCCAGTGCTCTGGGCGTGATGTTTGGTTACGCGGTGCATTATGTGTTTGTGGCCCTGCTGGCCGGTTTGGTGGATGCGTCGTTACCCGCCGCCAGTCTGTGGCCGGTGGGTTTTGGCATGGGCATGGGCCTGACGCTGCTGCTCGCTTTTGGCTTGCCGCCGGTGCTGCAGCTGGCGCAGGTTCCGCCGCTGCGCGTGATTCGCCGTGACTTGGGTAATCTGCGTCCGGCCTCTTTGGCAGTGCTGACGCTGGGTGTGGCCGGTTTTGCGACCCTGCTGCTCGCCGCCAGCAGCGATTTGACGCTGGGCTTGATTGCTGTGGGCGGGTTTGCCGGCGCGACGCTGGTCTTTGCCGCTTTGAGCTGGCTGGCCGTCAAAGCATTGCGCCTGAGCGTCAGCGAGAGCACGGCGCCACGCTGGCTGGTGTTGGCTACCCGGCAAATTTCGGCGCGCCCGGCCTACACCGTGGTGCAGGTCAGCGCGCTGGCCGTGGGCCTGCTCGCGCTGGTGTTGCTGGTGCTCCTGCGCACCGACCTCATCAGCAGTTGGCGTCAGGCCACGCCGGCCGATGCGCCCAACCGCTTCGTCATCAACGTCATGCCCGAGCAGGGTGAGGCGTTTGCCAAGGCCCTGCGCGCTGGCGGCGTGAGCCAGTTTGACTGGTACCCGATGATTCGGGGCCGGCTGATCGCCATCAACGGCAGGGCGGTGACCCCTGACGACTACACCGATGACCGGGCCAAGCGCCTGGTGGACCGCGAATTCAACCTCTCCCACAGCGCCCAGCAGCCCAGGCAAAACGACCTGGTCGCCGGCCGCTGGACCCCGGAAGAGCAGGGCGCCATCAGCGTGGAAGAAGGGATTGCCAAAACGCTTAACGTCACCCTGGGCGACACCTTGGTATTTGACGTGGGCGGTATGCAGACCGAGTCCAAAATCACCTCCCTGCGCAAGGTGGACTGGGGCTCCATGCGGGCCAACTTTTTTGTCATGTACCCCGTGTCCAGCCTGCCCAACGTGCCCAGCACCTTCATGAGCGCCTTCAAGGCGCCCGAGACGCCCGGTTTTGACAATGCGCTGGTACGCAGCTTCCCGAACATCACCAACGTGGACATGACGGCCACCATCGGCCAGATCCAGCGCGTGCTGGACCAGGTGATTCGCGCCGTGGAGTTCTTGTTTGCCTTCACCCTGGCCGCTGGTCTGGTCGTGCTGTTTGCCGCCGTGACCGCCACCCGTGAGGAGCGGGCCCGGGAGTTCGCCATCATGCGGGCGGTGGGTGCCAAGAGCAGCTTGCTGCGTCAGGTGCAACGTGCCGAGCTCATGGGCGTAGGTCTGCTGGCGGGCTTTTTGGCGTCCATCGTGGCCACGGCCGTGGGCTGGGCGCTGGCCAAGTACGTGTTCGAGTTTGCGTGGAGTGTGTCTTTGTGGGTGCCGGTATTTGGCGCACTCAGTGGCGCTGTGCTGGCGCTGGCTGCGGGTTGGTGGGGCCTGCGCGACGTGCTGCGTCGGCCCGTGGTGGAGACTTTGAGGCGGGCGGCGCAGTAGAGTGAGGTGGTTTTGGCCTGCGGATTTGCTATGTAAATAGCATATTCATAGCCAATAGAGACGCCGGCTAGGGGCTGAGTTGGCTTAAATTTCCCTTCCTGGTCATTGCGAGGGGTATTTGGCGTCCCTTGGCATCTCGCCAGCCCCTCAATCGCTCTCGTCCACCGCCGGCTGCGCATCCCAACTGCCCGCCTTGCGGTGCTGACGCGCGCCCATCAGCAACACCACCAGGGCGCCTGCGCCGCCGTCTGCGGGCTTGGCTTGCACAAAGGCCATCACCTCGTTCTTTTGCACCAGCCAGCTGTGCACCCGGTTTTTGAGCACCGGTGCCTTGCCGGGTGAGCCCAGCCCTTTGCCGTGCACCACGCGGACACACCGAATGCCGTGTTTGTGGGCTTCGCGGATAAAACCGCTCAGCGCCTCGCGGGCGGCGTCACGGCGCAGTCCGTGCAGGTCCAGCTGGCGCTGGATGGTCCAGTCGCCGCGGCGCAGTTTGTGGGTGATGTCGGTGCCAATGCCGGGGCGCCTGAAGCTCAGGTGCTCATCGGTTTCCAGCAGGGTGCTGACGTCAAACTCATCGCTGATGGCCTCCAGCAGCACGGCCTTCTCATCCTTTTGGTATTGCATGGTCCGGGGGACGGGAACTTCCTTCTTGAAAAGCGCCCGGCGCTTGTCCGGCAAGGGCTGAACCTTCCCGGCGGCCAGCACAAACAGATTTTTCTCGCGCAAGACTTGCGCTTGCACCAGCGCCAGCTCGGCCGCTTGCTGGGCCCGGGCTTGTGCCTGTTCGGCCAGCTTGCGCTGGATCACCTTGAGGTCGGCCAGCGTGGTGAGGGTGAGGCCCTTGGTTTTCACATCAAGCCCTTTTCGGCCATGGACAACGCTTCGCCTGGCGCCACGATGACGTGGTCCAGCACCCGCACATCAATCAGCGCCAGCGTGGTTTTAAGGGTTTGGGTGAGCACCTCATCGGCGCGTGAGGGTTGCACCGAGCCGCTGGGGTGGTTGTGCGCCAGCACCACGGCGCTGGCCTGGTGGTGCAGGGCGCGCAGCACCACCTCGCGCGGGTACACACTGGTTTGGGTGAGGGTGCCCCTGAACAGCTCCTCCATGGCCAGCAGCTTGTTTTGCACATCCAGAAACAGCACGGCAAACACCTCGTGCGGTTTGGCCGCCAGGTGCAACTGCAGGTAGTGTTTGACGGCATCTGGCGTGGCGAACACGGTGCGCTCCTTGAGTGTTTGGCTTAGCGCCCGGCGCGACAGTTCCAGCACCGCCACAATCTCGGCCCGCTTGGCTGGGCCCAGTCCCTTGATGCGCTTGAGGTCGTCCGTGGTGGCCTGCAGCAGGCCGGCAATGCCGTCAAAACCGGCGGCATCATCCGCGTTCTTTTTGAGTTCCAGAAGCTCTTTCGCCATTTGCAGCACGCCTTTGCCCTGGATGCCGGTGCGCAACAAAATCGCCAGCAGCTCCACGTCGCTCAGGGCGCCGGGGCCGCGCGCCAACAGCTTTTCTCGGGGGCGGGCGTCTGGAGGAAGGTCTTTGAGCGGCATGGGGCGGTCTTTTAGAATGGGAGCCAGTTTATTCGCCAATCAGGCCAGCCCTGGGTTGGCTTTTTCAAACCCTTATTCGGGATATTCATGACTTCCACGCCTGCACTTGTTGAATCCGGTTCATTTTTGACCCTGCATTACCGCATGGGTGGGCCAGCCGGGGAGGTCATCAGTACCTTTGATGGCAAGCCCGCCACGCTTACCCTGGGCACTGGCGAGTTGTCACCCAATGTGGAAGCCCGTTTGATCGGCCTGCCCGAGGGCACCCGCACCACCTTTGAGCTCTCCCCAGGCGAGGCCTTTGGCGAGCGCAGCCCCGACATGCTGCAATGGCTGGCGCGCAGCGAACTGACCGCCATGGGCGACCCCGCCGAGCAGTACCAGGTGGGTGATGTGGTGCATTTCCCCACCCCGGATGGGCAGGGCCAGTTTGCCGGCTCGGTGCAGCAACTGCGCACGGATGACAAGGGCGAGGCCGTGTTGTTTGACTTCAATCACCCGCTGGCCGGCCAGCCCGTGACGTTTGAAGTGCATGTGATTGGGGTGCTGTGATGAGCGCCATTACCCTGAACAGTGGGCCGCAGGACATCATTCTGGCCGAGCCGCGCGGCTTTTGCGCCGGGGTGGACCGGGCCATCGAGATTGTGGAGCGGGCTTTGACCAAGTTCGGCGCGCCCATTTATGTGCGCCATGAGATCGTGCACAACACCTACGTGGTGAACGACCTCAAGGCCAAGGGCGCCATCTTCATTGAGGAGCTGAACGATGTGCCACCTGGCGCCACACTGATTTTTTCAGCCCATGGTGTGAGCCGGGCCATCCAGAACGAGGCTGTAGCGAGAGGTTTTCAGATTTTTGACGCCACCTGCCCGCTGGTCACCAAGGTGCACGTGGAGGTGGCCAAGCTGTCCAAGGAGGGTTATGAGTTCATCATGATCGGCCACAAGGGGCACCCCGAGGTGGAAGGCACCATGGGGCAGCTGGACGGTGGAATTCACTTGGTGGAAGACGTGGCCGACGTGGCCCGCGTGCAGCCCAGCCAGACCGAGCGCCTGGCGGTGGTGACCCAAACCACGCTGAGCGTGGACGACGCGGCCGAGATTGCCGCCGCCATCAAGGCCCGGTTTCCCACTGCGCGCCAGCCCAAGCAGCAGGACATTTGTTACGCCACCCAGAACCGCCAGGACGCGGTCAAGGTCATGAGCCCGCAGGTGGATGTGATGATCGTGGTGGGTAGCCCCACCAGCTCCAACAGCAACCGCCTGGCCGAGTTGGCGCGCAAGCTCGGCACGGCCAGCTACATGGTGGACAGCGCCGACGAGCTACAGCCCGACTGGTTTGAAGGCCGCCAGCGCGTGGGCCTCACCGCCGGGGCCTCGGCTCCCGAGATCCTGGTGCGCCATGTCATTGAACGGATCAAGGCGTTGGGCGCGGTGTCGGTGCGCAAGATGGACGGGATGCCCGAAACCATCAAGTTCCCGCTGCCCAAAGGGCTCAAACTGGATGAAGCGGGCGAGGAGGCCCCAGCCAGCGGAGTCACACCCTCATGATTCATGCCGACATCAATCGCTCTTCTATTAATAGCGCTTGGGGTATATTAAACGAGGGCTACAGCCACTTTTTACGTCAAACGCCCTTGTGGGTGCTGCCTGGGCAGGCCCTGGGTCTGAACTGCGCCGAGGTTTGGCTCAAATTGGAGCATTTGCAGGTGGGCGGCAGTTTCAAGGCGCGCGGCATGCTCAACCGCATGCTGAGCCACACCATTCCCGAGAGCGGCGTGATCATTGCCTCCGGGGGGAATGCCGGCATTGCCACGGCGGCGGCGGCCCGGGCGCTGGGCGTGCGCTGCGAGGTGTTCGTGCCCGAGGTCTCGCCCGAGGCCAAGCGCGCGCGACTGCGCGACCTGGGCGCCGAGGTGGTGGTGACCGGTGCCGCCTACGCGCAGGCGTTTGAGGCTTGTCTGGCGCGCCAGCGTGAGAGCAGCGCCTTGCTGATGCACGCCTATGACCAGGTTGAAGTGGCGGCTGGTGCCGGCACATTGGCCCGCGAGATTGAGGCGCAAGCCGGCCTGCCCGATAGCGTGCTGGTGAGCGTGGGTGGTGGTGGCCTGATTGCCGGCGTGGCGGCGTGGTTTGAAGACCGTGCCCGCGTGGTGGCTCTGGAGCCCGTGTTGGCGCCCACCCTGTTCAATGCCCGCTTGGCCGGAGAACCTGTGGATGTGGCGGTGAGTGGCGTGGCCGCCGACTCCCTGGGGGCCAAACGCATTGGCACCATTGCCTGGAACGTGACCCAGCGCCACGTCAAGGACGCGTTGCTGCTGGATGACGATGCCATCCGCGCGGCACAACTGTGGCTCTGGAAAGAACTCAAACTGGCCGTGGAACCCGCCGCCGCCCTGGGTCTGGCCGCCTTGCAAACCGGCGTCTACCCGGTGCACGCCACCGAGACGGTGTGCCTCATCATTTGCGGGGCCAACCTGGACCCCGCCAGCCTGAATGTGCCCCTGCCCTGAGGCGCCGACCTTTTCAACATCAAATTCATCATGCTAGACATTACCCTGCTCCGCAAAGACCTCGACTCGGCCATTGCCCGTCTGGAGACCCGCAAAAGCCCGCAAGCCTTCCTCAATGTAGAGGTGTTCAAGGCGCTGGAGACCGAGCGCAAGACCATCCAGATGCGTACCGAAGAGCTGCAAGCCAAGCGCAACGGCAATTCAAAACGCTACGGGCAGTTGATGGGGCTGATCAAAAAAGGCGGCCCTGGCTCCGACGAGGCCAACACCGAGGCGGCTGCGCTGCTGGCGGAAAGCAATCAGCTCAAGACCGAGCTGGAAGCCTCTGCCGCCCGGCTGGAGCAGATTCAGGCCGAGCTGCAAGGCATGCTGGTGGCTGTGCCCAACCTGCCGCATGAGAGCGTGCCAGTTGGCGCTGATGAACACGCCAACGTGGTGGTGCGCACCCATGGCACGCCCAAGACCTATGACTTCACGGTCAAGGACCATGTGGACCTGGGGGCACCGCTGGGACTGGACTTCGAGATGGGCGTCAAGCTCACGGGCTCGCGCTTCACAGTCATGAAAGGCCCGATTGCCCGCCTGCACCGCGCCTTGGCGCAGTTCATGCTGGATGTGCAAACCCAGGAGCATGGCTACACCGAGTGCTACACGCCCTACATCGTGAACGCCGAGAGCCTGCGCGGCACGGGTCAGTTGCCCAAGTTTGAAGGCGACTTGTTTGCCGCCAAAAAAGGCGGGCAAGACGGCGAGGCCGCGCCCGACAACGCTGCGCTGTACCTGATCCCGACCAGCGAAGTGCCGCTGACCAACTTTGTGCGCGACGAGGTGGTGGCGGAGTCCGAGCTGCCCATCATGCTCACGGCGCACACGCCATGCTTTCGGTCGGAGGCGGGCAGCGCCGGGCGCGACACCCGTGGCCTGATTCGCCAGCACCAGTTTGACAAGGTCGAGATGGTGCAAATCGTCCATCCCGACACCAGCTATGCGGCCCTTGAAGCCATGGTGGGCCATGCCGAAGCCATTCTGCAAAAGCTGGAGCTGCCATACCGGGTGATGTCTCTTTGTACCGGCGACATGGGTTTTGGCGCCAGCAAGACCTACGACCTCGAAGTCTGGCTGCCCGCGCAGGACACCTACCG
>CAZBKX010000546.1:0-5138 GCA_964492535.1 uncultured Rhodoferax sp.
GTCCCGGGCCACAGTTTAGGGGCCATGCTGGCCGCGTCGTCGCCGTGGCCTTTAGTCCAGACAGCCAGCGCTTGATTGCGGCCGCTAACGACGGCGTGGTCAAGGAGTGGGATATCGCCTCGGCAGCCCACGCGCAAACCGTACCGCCCGCCGGGCGCCTGCTGGCCTCCAACTGCTTTCAATGCCATGGCACCAACGGCAAAGGCCCGGGGTTTGACACGCTGGCGGGCAAGTCAGCCAATGAAATTTATGGGGAGCTCAAGGAGTTTCAGTCGGGCAAAGAGGGGGCCGGCATCATGACCCGCCATGCCATGGGCTACTCCGACGCCCAACTGCGCAATCTGTCGACCTGGCTGTCAGCCCAGCGTTAACCCCTAACCCCACATCAGGAGCATCTCCATGGACAGACGCCACTTTCTCAACAACGCCAGCGCCATTTTGCTGGCCGGTTCCTCCACGCTGGCTTGGGCAGACGAAAAAAAATCGCGCGATAAAAAATCGCCAGACAGCACAGTCAAACCCGTCACCACCACCGTGCCAACTTCCACCGCGATCAAGTCCCGCGTGATCGTCATTGGCGGCGGTATGGCCGGGGCCACCGTCGCCAAATATTTGCGCCTGTGGAGCGACGGCATTGCAGTCACCTTGATTGAGCGCGAAGCAAGCTACACCTCCAACATCATGAGTTCCATGGTGCTCACCGGCCAGCGCACCCTGGCCAGTTTGAGCTACCGCTACGACAACCTGCTGTCAGTCTATGGCGTACAGGTCATCCGGGATGATGTGGTGGAGATCGACACGGTCGGGGTCAAGGTCAAACTGGCCTCGGGCACCCAGTTGTCGGCAGATCGCATTGTGCTGGCCCCCGGTATTGACTTTGACACTGTGGAGGGCCTGGGCACCTCCAACCGCATGCCACACGCCTGGAAAGCAGGGCCCCAGACGGCGCTGCTGGCACAACAACTGGCCGCCATGCCCGATGGTGGCCGGGTGGTGCTGACCATCCCCAAAACCCCGTACCGCTGCCCGCCCGGACCTTATGAACGGGCCTGTCTGCTGGCCGACTGGCTCAAGGTGAAAAAGCCCCGCTCCAAGCTGATCGTGCTGGATGCGAACCCCGATTTTGTGACGGAAAAAGACAACTTCTCGCAGGCCTTTTTGGGCTTGCACGGCAGCATGATCGACTACCACACCCATGCCGAAGTGACGCAGGTCGATCCGGTCAGCATGAGCCTGACCACCACCGCCGGCACCTTCAACAATGCCAGTGTGGTCAACCTGATCCCACGCCAACGCGCGGGCAGCCTGGTGGCCAAAGCCGGCCTGGCCAACGCCACCGAAGGTCGATTTGCCGCCGTGGATGTCCTGAGCTATGCCAGCACGCTGGCGCCGCGCATTCACATCATTGGGGACGCGAGCGCAACAACCCAGCCCAAGGCTGGCCATATCGCCAACCAGGAAGCCAAGACCTGTGCGGACGCGATCGTGCGAGGATTGGCAGGCTTCTCGCCCGACCCGGCGCCGGTCACCAACTCGGCCTGCTACTCCACCATCACCATGTCACAGGCGTCCTGGCTGACCGCGGTCTTTCAATATGACCCGGCCAGCGCCAGCATGAAAACAGTGGCCGCCAGTTCGGCCGCATCCATCGGCTGGAACAAGGACAACTTTGAAGAAATGAACATCTGGTTCAAGGCCTTGATGGCTGACAGCTTCGCCTGAGCTGCCATCCTTCCGGTCAGGCTCGGGGCGACCTGAGTCAAAATCGGGGGCATGCAATTTAAAAAAATATTCATCCCCTTGGCCTGTGCCGCCCTGCTCGTGGGTGCCTTTGATGCGTATGGCTGGCCCGGTCTGGCCGTGGCGGCCGGCGCTCTGATGATGTGGCTGCTGCTGCATTTCACCCGGCTGATGCAGATTCTCAAACGCGCGGCCAACCGGCCGGTGGGGTACGTGGACAGCGCGGTCATGCTCAATGTCAAGCTCCGGCCTGGCGTCACGCTAATGCACGTGATCGCCATGACCCGGTCACTGGGCGCACTGCAGTCTGAAAAAGACGCTCAGCCCGAGCTCTATCGCTGGAACGATGGCACCGACTCCCATGTCACCTGCGAGTTTTGGGGCGGCAAGCTGAAAAAGTGGGAGCTGGTCAGACCAACGCCCGCTGACACGCCCCTGGCTGACACGCCTGCGGATGCTGCCCCGTAAAATCAGCGACTTGGCCCGAATTGACCTCCCACCTATTTCTGAAGGACACCCCGATGAGCTCCCCCCCACCTTCCATGGCTGACCGCGACGGCAAAATCTGGATGGACGGCCAGATGGTCGAGTGGCGAGACGCCAAAATCCATGTCCTGACCCACACCTTGCACTACGGCTGCGGGGCCTTTGAAGGGGTGCGCGCCTACCATCTGCAAGACGGCAGCACCGGCATTTTCCGCTTGGAGGAGCACACCGAGCGCCTGTTCAACAGTGCCAAGATCCTGCGCATGAAGATCCCGTTCACGCAGCAAGAGGTGATGCAGGCCACACTCAGCGTGGTGCGCGCCAACAACTTGCCCAGCTGCTACATCCGTCCACTCACCTGGATTGGTTCCGAGAAACTGGGTGTTTCCCCCAAAGGCAACACCATTCACCTGATGGTGGCCGCCTGGCCTTGGGGTGCCTACTTGGGCGATGACGGCCTGAAGCGCGGCATTCGCGTCAAGACATCCAGCTTCACACGCCACCATGTGAACATCACCATGATTCATGCCAAAGCCGTGAGCAACTACACCAACTCCATCCTGGCCAACATGGAAGCCACCGACGAGGGTTACGACGAGGCCCTGTTGCTGGACCCCCAGGGCTTTGTGTCGGAAGGCGCGGGCGAAAACGTGTTTGTGGTGCGCAAGGGCGTGGCCTACACGCCGGACTCCAGCGCCGGCGCGCTCAACGGCATCACCCGCAACACGATTTTCTCGATTTGCGCAGACTTGGGGATCGAGATTCGCGAGAAACCCATCACCCGGGATGAGGTCTATATTGCCGACGAGGCCTTCTTCAGCGGCACAGCCGCTGAGGTCACCCCCATTCGGGAACTCGACCGCATCGAGATCGGCAGCGGGGCGCGCGGGCCCATCACCGAGAAAATCCAGAGCGCGTTTTTTGACATTGTCAACGGCCGCAACCCCCGATACGCCAGCTGGCTCACCAAGGTCTGATTCATGAGCGCTCCTATTGAGTTACTGGCCAAAGACCTGAACCACCAGGGCGGGGTGTACTGCCCAAGCCCCTTGGCCCACATGAAGATCTGGGACGGCCACCCCAAGGTCTACCTGGACGTCGGCAAAACCGGCGAAGCCAAGTGCCCGTATTGCGGCACGGTGTACAAGCTCAAGGACGGCGAGCATTTCGCAGGGCACTGAAGAATTGGGGTTAGATTCCAATTCTTTAAGCCCAAGCCTCGTCATCGCGCCCCAGTGAATTGGGGATGCGGTGATGACCAAGCCGCTGATGCGCCACCTGAGTGCGCGCGGCGAGCGGCTCACTGTGGGCGCTCTGCCCTGACTGCCCTGCACCTGCCACGCGGTGGCCATGACGTGTTTGCACCGGGCGCGGAGTACGGCCCAGCCAAACGCTGGCCCGCTGTGCATTTTTCGGCCTTGGCGCACCAAGCTGGATTGGCCGGTGGTGTTGCCGGGCTCAGGGAACGAGTTTGAGCCATGCGAAGCCATTGCAGCCCCCGTGAACACTGCGCAACCCGGAAAATGCATCAATTTAGCAGGAAAACCCCCTCTAGCCGGCGCGTTAATTACCATAGTAGCTACTAAAAATATAGTAAGCAATGACTCCGGGTTGATGCATGTAGCAGCAGCATTTGGCGTGCGCCAAATCGCTTTATTTGGCTCCAGCAACCCCTTGCACGCGCCGCCGCTGAACGACCAGGCCACGGTGATGTGACTCAAAAACGAGCCCGGCTACCAACCGGCACTGGACTGCGCGCCCTGCTTTGAACGGGAATGCCCGCTGGGGCACACGCGCTGCCTGATGGGCATCACAGCTTCCCAGGTGCTGGCCTGCATCGGGCAGGCGCCTCTGGAGGTACCACCCTGAATTTCGCGATCTCGTCTTGAAGTGATACGCACTGCGCGCGCCATGCGCCGGCAGCGAGACCGATGCGCCCGCCCAAGATAACCATGACGCGAAAAGACTGCTGAATTGGGATGATTTTCCGTCATCGCAGGGATCAAGCGCCAAAAAAAAGCCACCCGAAGGTGGCCTGTAAAAGCTCCCGAAGGAACATCGTTGGATTTGTGACAGCAACTGATGCAGACTTTACCCAGTACATCAAGAAGGCGATATCCCACATTCGGGGGATACCGTGCAATTAATGGCATCAAAACGTTGTTTTAAAGCAACTTCCAGTGAGTTTTTTCAAGCCAGCGGAAGTTGCACGACAAAACAGGCCCCCCCATCGGGGCGATTCTCGCAATGCGCCCGACCACCATGGCGAATGGCGATGGACTTGACCAAAGCCAGGCCCAGGCCCACACCACCGTCGCGCTCGGTTGCGCCAGGCAACCGGTAAAAGGGCTCGAAAATTCGCTCGCGCAGCGCCGCCGGCACGCCCGGACCCCGGTCGCACACGCGGATAACGGCCTTTCCTTGTTCTTTGCTCAGTGTCACGGTGATTTCCCCCGCGGCGTGACGGCGCGCATTCTCCAGCAGGTTGCGCACCACGCGATGCAACAGCTTGGCCACGCCCTGCACCTGAAGGTCGGGGGTGTCGGGCACACTGTTTGCAGGCGAGCCGGACGCAGGCTCCAACTGAACATCCAACTCGGCACCACAATGAGCGCACTCTTCAGCCACCAGGCCGATCAGATCAACGGGCTCAACGGTGCCCATGTCCACCTCACGGGCATCGAGTCGGCTGGCGAGCAGGATTTCCTCAATCAACTGGTCCAGCTCGGCGATATTGCGCTCGATCTCGCGCCGCCAGCCGGGTGACGCGGCCGACTGGGTTGAGGCACGCTCCCCCATCAGCTCCAGCCCCATGCGAATGCGTGTTAACGGTGAGCGCAACTCGTGCGAGGCATTGGCCAACAGTGATTTCTGTGACGCCAGCAGCGCCTCCTGGGATTTGACCAGGGTCT
>CAZBKX010000547.1:0-2676 GCA_964492535.1 uncultured Rhodoferax sp.
GGTCAGCAAGAAGGCTGCGGCCAAGTTCCCCACCTGGAACAGCGTCAACCAGCCCACTGTGACCGTGGCGGTGTTGATGGGCACTACATTTGAGCAACAGGCCCGCTCGCATTTTCCCAAAGCCAAGATCCGTGCGGTTGAAAAGCCTGCTACCGGCTACCAGGAGGTGCTGGCCGGACGCGCTCAGATCACGCTCACCAGCAACGTCGAGGCCGCCACCCTCATGAAAACCTACCCCGACCTGCAGATGGTGGGCACCAGCGCAGAGATGCGCAACAAGCGTCCCTTTGCCTACCCCATGCCCCAGGGTGACGATGTGTGGCTGACCTTTGTGAACAACTGGATTGCCCTGAAACAAGCCGAAGGATTCTTCACCGCGCTTGAGTCCAAATGGCTTTCCGCACAAAAATAGGTCTTTTTTGCATCGGACTTGCCCTGACCCTGCTGGGCGGGTGCGCGGCTGCCTCGTCAGAGGGTAGCAGCTACACCTGGGGCTGGTACATCTTCAACCCCTTGCAAGACAAGGGCGCCTCCAACCTGCGCTTTCTGGTCAGCGGCCTGACCGACACGGTGCTGGTATCTCTGAGCGCCATTGTGGTGTCGGTGGTTTTGGGGTTGCTGGTGGCCATGGCAGGCTTGTCCAGCCGGCTGTGGCTCAAGCGCCTGAGTCGTGTGTATGTGGAGGTGCTTCGCGCCATTCCCTTGCTGGTGTTGTTGCTGTGGGTTTTTTACGGCTTGCCGGTGATCATTGGCTTGCAACTGAGCGTGTTTGCCACCGGCGTGCTGGCCATGGCCCTGAGTGACAGCGCCTTTGAAGCCGAGATTTTCCGCGCCGGCATCCAGTCGGTGCCACAAGGGCAAATTGAGGCCGCCAAATCGTTGGGTTTGTCCTGGGCTCTGCAAATGCGTCTGGTGGTGATTCCGCAGGCCGTCAGGGTGATCTTGCCCGCTCTGGGGAATCAGTTTGTCTATGTTCTGAAAATGTCGTCGCTCATCTCGGTCATTGGCCTGTCCGAGCTGACCCGCAAGGCCAATGAGCTCAACGTCAACGAGTACCGTCCGCTGGAGATTTATACCCTGCTGGTGGTGGAGTATCTGGTGCTGATTTTGCTGGTGTCTTATGGGGTGCGCCGGTTGGAGCGCACGTTGTCAAAACAAGGAGGAGCATGATTTTTTATGCCACTGCGCTGTCCAGCTACAGCGCCAAGGTTCGCATTGTGTTGTGCGCCAAAGGCCTGGCGTTTGAAGAGCGCCTGCCGCCCGGCGGCTACCACTCAGCAGAGTACCGTGCCATTGTGCCCATGGGCACGCTGCCTGCCATCCAGATCGGTGACTGGGTACTGTCCGAGTCTGAGGCGATCAACGAATACCTCGAAGAATCGCACCCCAACCCCGCGCTGTTGCCATCCGATCCGAAATCGCGGGCCCGCGTGCGATTTATCAGCCGCTTCCATGACCTGCACCTTGAGCCCCGGGTGCGCTCTCTGTTTGCGCATGCCAAGCCCGCTGCCCGCAATGCGGCGCATGTCACGGCCCAAAGGCTGGAAATCGAACGCCGTCTGGATCAGCTCGCCCAATGGGCTCAGCCCCAACCCTATTTGTTGACGCTAGAGCTCAGCCTGGCGGACTGCGGGCTGCTGGTCACTCTGCCGTTGGCGCGCGACGTGTTGACGGCCTGCGGCGAGACACTGGCGATACCGGCCAGCCTGCAGCGCTGGCTGGACACGGCATCACAACACCCGGCGGTGGTGCAGGCCTTGTTGCCCTGGCGGCAGGCCACGCAGCATTGGCTGACAGCTCAGGCGCTATGAATTCAAGAAGATAAAGCGTTATTTATTGTCGGCCAGAGGCCAAATAGAGCTAAATTCAGCCCCATCCTGGCTCATAACGGATGCTCGGTATAAAACTTGCCTCCGTGATACAGCAACGGCGAGATATCGTCGCGGTGTGTGCAGCGCTCCACCTCACCGACAAAAATCACGTGGTCGCCTTCTTCATAGCGGCTGCGGTTGAAGCACTCAAACGTGGCCGCAGCGCCTGCCAGCAGCGGCGCGCCGGACACGCCCGGCGTGAACTCGACATCGGCAAACCGGTCTTCAATACGGGATGCAAAGCGGTTGGCCAGGTCTTTCTGGTCTGCGCCGAGGATGTTGATCGCGTAATGCGAGCCAGTGCTGAAAGACGCCATGCTGGCTGAGCGTTTGCCCAGGCTCCACAGCACCAGCGGCGGGTCCAGCGAGACCGAGTTGAACGAATTGGCCGTCAGTCCGATCAGTTCGCCCTCGGAGGTGCGGGCCGTCACGATGGTCACACCGGTGGCGAACATGCCCAGCGCGCGGCGAAACTCGGCTTGGGAAAAGTTGGGGGTCTGCGCCATCAGGCGATATTCAAACAAAGACATACTCACAATTTAACCCATTTTTAGCCCCAAACGGGTCACTCAGGTGCATACCCCTGATGGGCTGCTGATGGGCTGCTGATGTGGACTTGGGTGATGGAGCAGGGCAATCGCACCTAAATTAATAGCAAGAATGCACGCTGTTGTGCCAAAACTGAGGAAACTATAGCCTTCGCAGTTTTTGGAACAGAACAGTTGATGAGTACAGGAATAAGCTTGCTGGAACACTTGGGGCAAGTGCCCGACCCACGGATCAAACGCACACAGCGCCACGAATT
>CAZBKX010000548.1:0-1873 GCA_964492535.1 uncultured Rhodoferax sp.
GGTGATGATGATGGGCACCTTGTACTTGACGCACATCGCCATGTCGTGCTCAAGCCGGTCATTGCTCTTGTGCACGATCTGGTTGATCGCAAACGGCGCTGCGGGCTTATCCGGGTTGGCCTTGTTATAGGCGGCGAGGCTCTCGGTAATTTCGATCAACCACTCTTCGAGTTGCGCGGCCGGGCGGGCATTCAGCGCGGGCATGGAGCCCACCACGCCGGCAATGCACTGGGCAATGACGAGTTTGGGGTTACTGATGATGAACAGCGGCGATCCGATCACGGGAAAGGGCAGCTGGTTGAGCGGCGCGGGCAACTTGGACATGAGTTCTCCAGAATGGTGTAGTTTTAAGAAAAATCAGACCCTAGCCGGCGTTCGGCAAGCAACAGGGCTTTCAAATCAATAGCAAATCAGAATGCCTCAAGCGCCAGGGCATTGACGCTGTCTGCGCCATCCACAATCGCGTCCCGCATGCCGGGCGCTTTGGTCAACAGATGGTCTGCGTAAAAACGCGCAGTAGTGACCTTGGCTCGCATAAACGCCCCATCCACGCCCTGGGCCAGTTGATCTTGCGCCATCAGCAGGGCGCGGCCCATTTGCCAGCCTGCCATCAGGTTGCCTGCCAGCATGAGGTAGGGGACGCTGCCCGCAAACACGGCATTGGGGTTGGAACGGGTGTTGGCAGCCACAAAGTTGACCACGTCCACAAACGCCTCACGCGCCTGCTTCAGGCGCCCTGCCACGGCGAGCGCGTCGGGACTGCCGTTTTGGGTCAACAGGGCTTCTGTGGCTTCAATTTGCGCAGCCAGGGACTTCGCCAACTGACCGCCATCGCGCGAGGTTTTTCGGCCCACCAGGTCATTGGCCTGAATGGCCGTGGTGCCTTCGTAAATGGTCAGAATCTTGGCATCACGGTAATACTGGGCCGCGCCGGTCTCCTCAATGAAGCCCATGCCACCGTGAACCTGAACGCCAAGGGAGGTCACTTCCAGGCTCATCTCGGTGCTGTAGCCCTTGATCAAAGGCACCATGAAGTCGTAAAACGCATTGTTTTGCTTGCGCACCTCGGCGTCTGGATGGTGGTGAGCGGCGTCATAAGCGGCAGCGGCCACCGTGGCGAGTGCACGGCAACCCTCGGTGTAGGCGCGCATGGTCATGAGCATGCGCTTGACGTCCGGGTGGCGAATGATGGGGCCACTGCCAGGCAGTGAACCATCCACCGGGCGACTTTGCACCCGGTCTTTGGCAAAACTCACTGCTCTTTGGTAAGCCCGCTCGGCAATGGCAATGCCTTGCACGCCGACGCCAAAGCGGGCGGCATTCATCATGATGAACATGTACTCCAGGCCCCGGTTTTGCTCACCGACCAGGTAACCGATAGCGCCGCCATGGTCCCCGTACTGCAGCACGGCAGTGGGGCTGGCCTTGATGCCCATCTTGTGTTCAATGCTCACGCAGTGCACGTCATTGCGCGCCCCCAGAGAACCATCTGCTTTCACCATGAATTTGGGCACCACAAACAGACTGATCCCTTTGACTCCCTCAGGGGCGCCAGTCACGCGGGCCAGCACCAGATGGACGATGTTCTCGGCCATGTCGTGCTCACCCCAGGTGATGTAAATCTTGGTGCCAAACACCTTGTAGCTGCCATCGCCCTGCGGCTCGGCCCGGCTGCGCACGGCGGCCAGATCGCTCCCGGCCTGTGGCTCGGTCAGGTTCATGGTGCCAGTCCACTTGCCGCTCACCAGGTTACCCAGGTAAGTGGCCTTGAGTTCGTCAGAGCCAGCTGTCAGCAACGCTTCAATGGCGCCATCAGTGAGCAGCGGGCACAGGGCAAAACTCATGTTGGCAGAGTTTTGCATCTCGCCGCAGG
>CAZBKX010000549.1:0-2673 GCA_964492535.1 uncultured Rhodoferax sp.
CGCACCTTGGGCTTGGCATGAAAAGCCACGGACAAACCGGCTTCACCCATCATGGGCAGGTCGTTGGCGCCGTCGCCCACGGCAATGGCCTGCTCGGGGCGGATGCCCAATTGGGTGCAGGTCTCCATCAAGGTCTTGCGCTTCTCGGCGCCATCGCAAATGTCACCCCAGGGCTGGTCGATCATGCGGCCGGTCAGCACGCCGTCTTCAATGTCGAGCACGTTGGATCGCATGTAGTCGATGTCCAGGCGCTCACACACCCGTTCTGCAAAAAACGTGAATCCGCCGGAGACCAGCAGCACTTTCATGCCCGCCTTCTTGCAGGCCGCCACCAACTCGGCTGCACCCGGGTTGAGCTGCAGCCGCTGGGCATACACGGCTTCCATGCTGGCCAGCGTTACGCCCTTGAGCAGGGCAACCCGTCGGCGCAGGCTGGTCTTGAAGTCGGCAATCTCGCCGCGCATGGTGGCCTCGGTGATGGCTGCCACCTCGGCCTTGCGGCCCACAGCATCGGCAATTTCGTCCACGCACTCGATATTGATCAGGGTGGAGTCCATGTCGAAGGCGATGAGTTTGAAGTCGCTCAGATTCAAGGGGGGCGAGAAGCCTTGAATGACCAGGCCGGGGGAGATTTCTTGGGCTTGCATGTTAGTGAAGGGATAGTTTAAATTTAGTAGCTTCCAAGGCAATGAATACGCCGGCTGGAAGGTGATTTCATTGAAATTTTCCGAGTTATTGCAGCAGCGGTGGTAAGTGGTCAAGCCTGTCTGCGCGATGGCTCCTGGAGATGGAGAAACTTGGTGTACAGGTCGCGCGGTGGTGCAATGGCCATCGATTTCAACACCTGGCCCACGTTTCCCCGGTGGTAACAGCCATGCGTGATGACGTGCAGCAGCATCTCTTGGCGGGTCATTGCGCCTGCGTCACCATCGGTGAAATCAAATGAAATTCTCTCGTGAAGTTGGGCATCGGACACGCTCGCGGCATAGTTCTCAAACCAGGTGTCGGTTTCCTCAACCGCTGCATGCAGTTCATTCAGCGCAGGCGTTGCAACCGTGTTGGTTGCCTCGTAGCCGTGCAAGGCGCCAACCAAATGAGCGCGAAAGATTTGATCGACCACATGGATGTGGTTAAGCGTGCGAATGACGGCGATAAGCGACTCGGCCTGTTCAACCGGGTTGACCTTGGTCAGAATTTCGAACAGTTCTTTATTGGCCCAGGATTTTTGCGCCAACAGGGATTGAAGTGCGTTTTTTCGCATGATCGGTTTGAAGTGGCTTAGATAAACAGCTGCCGGATACGATGCCCCGGCAAAGGGTGATAAGTATTGAATTAAGTAGCTAGAAAGACAATGAAGACCGAGGCTGGAGGTGTATTTGACCCTGAACTCTCCGAGACAAACGTCTGGCCTGCTGTTCAATGACGGTTACTTGTAGAACCCGGTCTCCGGCTTTGATGTCGAACGATCAGGTTGCCGGCTTGCTCAATGCTCGCGCGGCCAACCGGGCACCCAGTCCCGCCATAACTTCGTCTCCGGGTAGGTAGTGCGACAAACCTGCTTCGATATCAGCCTCCCGCTGATCGGCCAGTTGTTGCCAGGCCGCCTCCACTTCGGGGTCGGCGTCCAGGCTCACAATCAGTCGCTCAAGCAAGTGGTTTCGCTCGGCAGGGCTGAGTTGCATGGCTTGGGCTTCTACTATTTCAAGTTGGGATGGCATGAAAACCTCCTGTGTGAACAATTTTTCACCAAGTCGATCATGGTGCGTTATTTTCGGGCGTTGTTTCTTCTGGGAGTTCAATTGACGTATCAAAGCGCCCACTCTTCAACCGCCAGCCCCGGGACGCGGTGAAATTCGCGGGCGTTGTTGGTGACGATCACGCTGTCTTCCGCCATGGCATGAGCCGCAATCAGCAGGTCCATGGCGCCCACAGGTTTGCCAGCGCGCTCCAAAACAGCCCGAATTTGAGCGTAATGGTGGGTGGCTTCCACAGGCCAGGGACGCACGTCAAAGCCAATCAGCCAGGCTTCTACTGCAGAGCTGAACCGGGGCGACGACAGCTTGGCAGCGCCAAAGCGCAGCTCAGCGGCCACTACCGCTGACAGCCAGAGCTGATTGGGGTCCAGTGCTGCGAAGCGCTCGATCATGTTGACCGGGTGGCGGCGCAAGATGTAGCTGCAAATATTGGTGTCGAGTGTGCGGCGCATGGCGGTCTGCTCAGCTCCAGTCCCGGTCTTGCGCAGGCGGGTCTTGCCGGTCTGCCAAGAAATCTGGCGGCAGGGCCTCCGTGCTGGCGTAAAAGTCTTGCAGCCACTGACCCATGTCGGCGCCGGGTTCTGTTTGGGGTTGCAGCCAGAGCGCATTGCCAATTTGCTCAATGCGCACTTCTTGTGCCTGCAAGCGCAGCTTGGCGGGCAGGCGTATGGCCTGGCTGCGCCCGCTCATGAAAAGTTTGGCTGTGGTTGTCATCATGAACTCCCTGGTGTGATATGACATATGGATATTACACTTTATGCGCCTGTGTCAACCAGCCAGTTTTCGACCCGCAACCCCGGCACGCGCAAGAATTCGGCCTCGTTGTCGGTGACCAGCGTGCAATCCAGCGCCAGGGCGTGGGCGGCGATCAGGAAGTCGTTGGGGCCGATGGGGGTACCAGCTTTTTCAAGGTGGGTGC
>CAZBKX010000550.1:0-2465 GCA_964492535.1 uncultured Rhodoferax sp.
TAAGAGGTTGTAAATCATCCCCCATTTTGCCCTGCGCGCAGGTCTGGCCCGGCCCCTAATCCGACCTGAAACCTCGGCTTCTAAAATGACCCTGTGAATACTATTCTTAATATCTCTGCTTATAAATTCGTCTCTTTGCCCGATGCCGAGGATTTGCGCACGCTGCTGCTGGCGCGTGCGCTGGCGCGGCAGCTCAAGGGCACCATTTTGCTGGCGTCTGAGGGCATTAACTTGTTTCTGGCCGGGCCGGGCGAAGCCGTGCACAGCTTTGTTGATGACTTGCGGCTGGACGCTCGCTTTGCCGACCTGGCGCCCAAGGAAAGCTGGTCAGCGCACCAGCCATTCAAAAAGATGCTGGTGAAGGTCAAAAGCGAGATCATTCGTATGAACCACCCCGCCATTCGCCCTCAAGCGGGCCGGGCTCCGGCAGTGACGGCCCAGACCGTCAAGCGTTGGCTGGACCAAGGCGTAGACGACGAGGGCCGCCCCGTGGTGACTTTGGACACGCGCAATGCGTTTGAGGTGGACCACGGCACATTCACAGGCGCCATCGACTGGCGCATCGACAAATTCACCCAATTTCCGCAAGCGCTGCTCGACCACAAGGCGGACTTGGAAAACAAAACGGTGGTGAGTTTTTGCACCGGCGGCATTCGCTGCGAGAAGGCGGCGATTTTGATGCGTGAGGTGGGCTTGGCGCACGTGTACCAGTTGGAGGGCGGCATCCTCAAGTACTTTGAGGAAGTGGGCAGCCCGCACTACACGGGCAGCTGTTTTGTGTTTGACGAACGCCGCACACTCGATGCAGCACTGTCAGTGGCCAAATAGGCATAAAACCGGGCTCTGGCCGGCGTATCCATTGCCTAAGTCGCTATCAATCATGACAAACAGTACCCAGGTCTGCGCCTGACCCCGGGTACTGAGCCGGGGCTGCTTCAGGCCTTGAAGCGGGCCGCAACGTCCGCCACGCGCTTGCCAAACAGGCTGGCCGTATCCAGGTCGCCTTGCGGCATTTCAGCCGGTGATGAGTCGGAGGGCGACTGGGCCATGGCGCCGCTGAACGAGCCCATGTAATTGATGTCATTGCGCTGGGCTGCCTTGGCGTTGCTGGGCATCACGGCGGTACCGACCCACACGCCACCGTGCTGCATGGCCAGGGTGAACAAATAATGCAGTGTGGACAATTTGTCGCCATTCATGCTGGCGCTGTTGGTGAAGCCGGCAAAGACCTTGTCTTTCCAGGCCTGGCTGAACCAGGGTTTGCTGCTTGCGTCGGCAAATTTCTTGAACTGCCAGCTCACCGAGCCCATGTAGGTGGGCGAGCCCATGATGATCGCGTCCGCCGCGCCCAGGGTTGCCCAACCTGCTTCAGACACGTTGCCGTCGGCGTCAATGGCCACCAACTCGGCCCCGGCGCCTTGCGCCACCGCTTGCGCCATGCGCAAGGTGTGACCGTAACCCGAATGAAAAACCACTGCGACTTTTGCCATTTGAAAACTCCTTGATAACAACCTGAAAAACAGGCTTGCAAGGCAAGCCCAAAGAAAAATATCTCAAAGCGCTCAGGCGCTGAGGTCAAACACCAGCACTTCCGCATCATGCCCCTGCGTGATGTTCAGCACTTGCTCGCCCTCCATCAGCGCGGCATCGCCTGCGGCCAGCGCCACGCCATTGACGGTCAGGGCGCCCCGCACCAGATGCACATAACTTTTGCGCCGGGGGGCCAATGTCAACGTGGCTGCCTGGTCGCCATTGAACAAACCCGCATACAAACGCGCATCGGCGTGAATCGTGACCGAGCCGTTGGCGCCATCGGGCGAAGCCACCAAGCGCAGTTGTCCCTGTTTTTCGGGCGCGGCAAAGGTCTTTTGCTCGTAGCCCGGGGGGATGCCCCGGACGTTGGGCTCGATCCAGATCTGCAAAAAATGGGTGGTGTCGTTGGGCGCGTGGTTGAACTCGCTGTGCTGCACGCCGGTGCCCGCGCTCATGCGCTGCACATCACCCGGCGGAATGCCCTTGACGTTGCCCATCGTGTCCTTGTGCGCCAACTCGCCGCTGAGCACGTAGCTGATGATCTCCATGTCGCGGTGGCCGTGGGTGCCAAAGCCGGTGCCCGGGGCGATGCGGTCCTCGTTGATCACGCGCAAATTGCCCCAGCCCATGTGTTGGGGGTCATGGTAGCCGGCAAACGAAAAGCTGTGAAACGACTTGAGCCAGCCGTGGTCGGCAAAGCCCCGGTCATTGGATTTACGAACAGTCAACATACAAACACCTTTCTCAAACCTCTTGAACTCGTGGGCTCTACTGTAGGCCGTGGCAGGGTGGCATCGGTCCATGGCATTTGATGGCATCATTCAAAATATTCGAACCAACCAAGGCCAACCATGCAAACTGCTCGCGATGTGCTGACGCCAGACGCCCTGGCCATGCTACAGGTTATTGCCGTGGCCGGCAGCTTTGCGGCC
>CAZBKX010000551.1:0-7685 GCA_964492535.1 uncultured Rhodoferax sp.
AGTCCCACCAGCCCGACCATGATCAGATAGATGGCCACGATGGTCGACAGCAGCCGCGGCATGATGAAAATCAGAATGCCCGCGATCAGCGAGACGATGGGGATGAGGTTCAGAGTGATGTTCATGGCGGGACTTTTGTGAATTGAGCGAATTTTGAGGATGCCCGTTGGCTTTGATCAGCGGCGCGGACCACAACATTACTGCGCGTTGCAGTGGTGGTCTGTGCGCCAGCGCACGGGTCGGCTTGCTTCGCTCCGGGTGAGCCGGAATTGTCTGTTTCACTGCACTGCATGCCCGCCAAGCCAATAAATACCGCTGGCGTCAGGATCTGCAGCTGCCTCTCGTGATGGGCGCTTGTGTCAAACGCCACTCTCCTAAATTCACTCGCTTCAATCATGGTGCCGCCGGCGGGAATCGAACCCACATGCTGCCCTTAGGAGGGGCAAATCTTATCCATTAGATGACGGCGACAAACCGTCATGTAGTTTACATGCAGAGCCTCCCTCCGATCCGGAGAATAGGGGTGGTTAAACTGGCATTCCTAAAGATAACTGTTGAAGAAAGCGGGCCATTCATCCCGCCCGAGGACTCAATAACCATGCGACTCAGTCAGGTTGAATTCAATGCACTGCGAACCATTCTTGGCGAGCTTGATCCTGCAGGACGCATTTACCTCTACGGTTCTCGCGCAGATGACAACCGACGGGGTGGCGACATTGACGTCTATCTTCAGGCCAGCCGCGCCATTGACCTGAAAACACGCCTCAGAGTCCAATACCGCCTGCAACAGGCCTGTGACACCGATGTCGACCTGCTTGTCAAGAGTCCGCAGCAAGCCACTCAGGCGATTCACCAGATTGCCATCGAACAAGGAATTTTGTTATGAGCAAAGAACAATCCATGCTGTCCGCGAGTCTTGAGGCTTGTCGCCAGCGTATGGAGAAGCTGCGTTATTCCATCGACAAAAACGCAGTCTTGTTTCCGCTGACGCCGCAAGCCTTGGCGATGCTGAGTGATGCCCAAGAGGAGTCTGTGGACGCCTTCATCTTGCGCTATTCGCAATGTGTCTCCATGATCCAGGACCAGCTTTTTCGGGGTATTGCCTACCTGGAGCAAGAAGACATCAGCGACAAGTCCAACCGCGACAAGACACTGCTGATGGAAAAACTTGGGGCCATCAAGTCAGCGGAAGACTTTGGCACAGCAACGATGCTGAGAAACAAGTTTTCACACCATTACCCAGAGCAAACTGTTGATCGTATGGAAAGACTGAATTTGGTCATGGATGAAGCCCGGTTTGTGGTGGCCTGTTTCGCTGACATTTCTGACTATCTCAACCGCAAGGGTCTGGTGCCGCCACCAGCACCATAGCAAACCACTCGCCCACTCAGTCATACCGAATCGTGAATATCAGGTCAATCGCGCTTTGTTCCCCCGTCTGGGCCCGCAGGGTCAGGCGGCGTGAGAGGTCGTAAAAAATGTAGAGCGTGCCCAGCGTGCCGGCCAGGCTGCGCTCATAGGCCATGTAGAAATCGCGTGATACGCGTTTGCCCAGGGTCACGCTGGCGCCAGCGGTGCCGGTGAGCCCGCCGCTGAATGAGATCTCGTCCAGGCCGATGGCGCTGGCCAAATTGCCGGTGAGCCCGCCGCCACTGCCGCCCAGCAGCGCCATGGCAGCCTGCTGCAGCAGGGCAGACTCGGCCCCACCACTGGCGCCCGACCGTCCCACCACCAGCCACGCCAGTTTTTCGGCGTCGGGCAGGTCAGGGTCGGCATACAGGCGGACCACGGGCGACAAGGCTGTGCCGCTGATCTGTACCCCCACCCGCTGTTGCAAGTTGGGCCGAATCGCCAGAATATCCAGCGCGGGGTTGTCAATGGGGCCAAAAAAGCGCAGCACGCCCCGGTCGATGTCGAGTTGCTGTCCGTAGGCTTTGTAGGTGCCACGCACCGTGCGCAGGCTGCCGGTGAGGCTGGGTACGGGGTTGGCGCCGGCGCTGCGCAGAGTCAGGTTGCCGGCCAGGCGCGTGGACAGGCCGCGTCCGCGCACCAGAAAATCCGGGCCTAGATCCAGTGTGATGGCTGCATCGGGTGCTGTTGGGGTGTCTTTGGTGGGCGTTACGCGTGCCTTGGCAGCGGTGGCCGGGCTGCTTTGCCCTTTGTCTGGCACGCGCACCAGCACGTCGTCACCCAAACGCGGTGCGGTGTCTTCCGGCAAGATGAACAGGGCTGAGTCGGCCTTGAGCGCGCCGCCAATAGTGAGCTTGGCGTCATGGAGCTTGGCTGACAGTGTGCCGCTGACCACCAGCCGCCGGTCGGCCCGCGCGCTCAAACGCAGGGCTTTGGCGGTGGCCTCGATGTCCATGCGCACGCGCGAGGCAGCTGTGGCTAAGGGGCCGGCTGAGGGCAGCCACTCCACCGAGCCGGTGGCCGAGAGCAGGCCGCCGCTGGCGCCACCCGCGCCTTGCAGGGTGAATTGATCGATGGTGAGTTGCTGCCCTTGCAGACTGGCGCGCAGCGTGCCCTGGCTGAAATCAATGCCGTCCACGACCGATCGCATGGCCAGGTCCTGGGCGGCCAGGTTGCCGCGCCATTGGGGCGCGCTGCGGGTGCCAGACAGCACGGCGTCGGCATCCAGCGTGCCGCGCAGGCGCCACCCGGGCGGAGCCAGCAAGGACCAGACGCCGACCGGGGGCAGCTGCACCTTGAGGGTGCCGGCCAGTGCGGCGTCTGCGGGCCAGGTCCAGCCTCCGTCCAGGCGTTGCAGGCGGGTGTTGACGTCGGCCTGGATTTGCCCGGCGCGCTCGCTGTCCCAGCGCAAGCTGGCCTCCAGCCGGTCGCCATCGGTGGTGAGTACCAGGCGGGCCTCCCGCACGCCAGCCCGCAGGGTGGCCGCAGCTGATGCGTCGGTTTGCAGGAGCAGGTCGCCCCCGGTGCGCTCCAGCGTGGCGCGCACGCGCAGGGTCTCCATGCTGCTGGCGTCCCATTGGCCGCCAAACATCAGGTCACCCCGCAGACCGAGGTTGGCCATGTGGGTCTGACCCAGCAGGTCCAGCCAGGCCAGCGGCAGGTCGGCCAGACCGCCCTGGCTGCGCCAGTCGGTTCGGTGGGTGGCGCCAATCCCTTGCCGTGACCAGCGCACAGGTTGCCAGGTCACGGTGGCGGTGCCGGGGGCCGGGCCCGTCAGGCGGGCGGACCCTGCTGTGGTTTCCAGTGTCTGGCCAGCGCCGCTTTGCTTGAAGCTCAGGCCGACGCTGTTGCCCAGGTTCACCCGCCAGGTTCCGGGCTTGAGCGTGTCTTGCAGAGTGACTTGTGCGGCGTTGAGTTGGGCATGCCAAAGGCCCTCGCTCTGGCGTCCCCCGCCCACCTGTGCCTGCACTGCTAGGCGCTGTGTTCCGGTTTCCAACTGGCCTTGTGTGGACAAACTCAGTGCGGCAAGCGTGCCCGATACCTCGGCCACAGCCTCGCGCAAGCGCAGAGTTTTTTCTGCAGGCTGGCCCCGCTCGCGCCAGTCCAGTTTGGGTGCCTTCAACGTGGCCTGAATGTGCAGACCTTGCCCTTGCTGCTGCCAGCCGCCCTGCCACCGGCCGGTCAGTTGCGCGTTGCCTTCCAGCAGGGTCTGGCCCACGGCGGGCGGGACGCCGGGCAGGCGGGCGGCCCACCGGGTGGCCAGGGCGGCGTCTGACACGACCGCGTTGAGTTCTCCCTCCCCGCGCGTGCTGGCCAGGTTGCCGGCCAGCAAGACCTTCGCACCGGGCAAGTCCAGGCTCAGCTGACCCTGAGCCGCCTGACTGGCGGTATCGAAGCTGAGCTTGCCTTGCGCTATCGCGTCATCGGTCTGGACCTGCAATTGGTTCAGCGTCAGCAGCGGCGCGTTCCAGAGGCCTTGAACCTGGGCGGTCTTGATCCGCAGGCCTTGCAGCGTGCTCTTGCCGGAGATCGGGGGTGTGGCTTTGGCTGCCCCGGTGCCCTGGGTGGGTTGCAGTTGGGCTTCAAAGGCGATGCCGGTCGGCGTTTGTTTGGCCGTCAGGAGGCCATCCAGAGCGACCGCCTCCAAACGCGAGTCCAATGCCGCGACCTGGACCCCGGCCAGCGTGGCGCGGCCCGCCCATTGCGCCGCTTGGGACGGTGCGCCGGCCTTGAATTGCCCGGTGGCGTCAACACGCCCTCCCGCGCCTCGGGCCTGCAAGGATTGCAGCGCCCATTGCCCGTCCAGAAACCCCAGCTTCGCGTTCAGCTGCTCCAGAGGCAGGCGCTGCAGGTTCCAGGGGCCGCTCAAGGTGTTGGTGAGTTGCACGCCAGCCAGCCAGCCTGCACCATTCGGGGTGATGGTGGCGGTGCCGGCCAGATGCGTCTTCGGCGCCTGGGGCCACAAGGCCGCCACATCCAGTGCCTGCCATTGCGCCTCCAATTGGGCCAGAGGCTGAACTTGCCAGGGCTGAATGCGTGAACTCATGATGCCCTGCATGGCCCGCTGATCCTTGGCAAGTGGCTGGGTGACCCGAGGCAACAGTTCGGCTTGTAGCACCAGCGTGGCATCTGGCCCGGCCAATGGGCCGGTAAGCGTGGCGTGCGCCTGCACGGTCAGGGGCTGGGGGCTGGAGGGCAGGCTGGTTTGCACCGTGCCGTCCACCTCAACATGGAGGGCCATCGGGGCTTGGGCCCCGATACTGGCTTTAATTTGGTAGTTTCCAGATGAAATAGCCACCTGGCCGGCTTCTAATATGTGTAGTTCACTATCAAAAATATAGTGACCTGAGAGCCCCGTGGCCCGCACCGGCTCGCTGCCCGATCGCACCCATTCGGCGGCGTCGATCTTGAATGGCACGTCGATCTTGAGCGGCAGGTTCAGGTCAGCTGGCGGTGTCGCAGCGCCTGGCTTTGAAGGTGGGCGGCGGTCATCCACGGCCAAGCTTTTGGCAGTCAATTGGCCCAGCCGGAGCTCGCCGCTGAGCAGCGGGCGCAGCGACCAGGCCAGCGTGACTTCCCGCAATTCGACGCTGAGCGCGCCTTGTTGCCAGCGCAGCCAGCCGATGCTTGCGCCCTCGCGCAGTGAGCCGCTCACGTCGCGGGCCTCCAGCGTCTGGCCTGCGGGCAAGTAGCGGGCCAATTGCGAGATGGACTTGGCCAGCGAGGTGCTGGCACCGCTCCACAGCCAGAGGCCACCTGTCAAAGTCAGTGCCAGCAACAGGCTGGCGGTCAGACTGACCAGAGTGATGCGCAGCGCTTTCATCAGAAGCTGAACCCCACATTCATGTGCAGTCGCAGGCGCTTGTCCGACACGCCGTAAGCGAGGTCAATTTGCAGGGGCCCAATGGGGCTCTTCCAGCGTGCGCCCACGCCCACACCAACTTTTGCTTTGAGTTCGCCCGGCTTGTCGGCCACGGCGCCTGCGTCCATGAATACGGTGGATTCCCAGTCGCTCAGGCGGCCATCTATCGCAATCGGGCGTTGCCACTCGACGCTGCCCACCGCCAGGTAGCGGCCGGCCGTCGTTTGCCCATCGGGCAGCGTCACACCGAGGTTGCGGTAGCCATAACCCCGCACGGTGTTGTCGCCCCCGGTCAGAAACAACTGGGTACTGGGTAGTTGGATGCTCTCCCGCGCAATGACGGCCCCGGCTTCGGCGCGCAAGGCCAGGCGACCGGCGCGCGCAGCCGAGTTGGCGTCGTCGGCGTTGCGCCCCAATGGCCAGTAGCCCAACCAGCGCGCCAACACACGCCCGTAGGGGTCGCGCTGGTCGCCCAAGGTCGTGCCGCCACCGAGTTCCACGCCCAGGCCCCAGCCACTGCTGGGGAAAGGAAGGCTGTCAAAGTTGCGCACAGTGAAAGCATAGTTGGCACTCAGCGCGCTGGCCGTGCCGGGCGCGGTGATGTCGCGGGTGGCGCTGATGGTCGTGTCTGCCCGCTCAAATTGCAGGTAATAGGTGCGGTCAATCCGGTCGCCCCGCTGCGTGCGTCCCACCCGCAGGGTTTGGCTGTTGACGTCAAAGCTGCCGAGTTGTTCCCGCTGGATCTGGGCACCGGTGACCCAGCGCCAGTTGCTGGCATCGGGCTGGGCGGTGAGTTCGCTGGCAATGGACTGGGTTTCGCGGTCCAGCGACAGCTTGCTCACTGCGCGCCAGCCAATGCCCGGCACTAGGTGGTGGGTGTGTTCCGCGGACACCCGGGGGCCACCATCGGTGCTCACGCCCACGCCCAGCACCAGCTTTTGCAGGCGGGCCTCGCGCAGCTGCACCAGCACCGGCGTGGCGTTGGGGTCGGCTGTGGTGTCGAGCGTGAGGTAGGCCGAGTCGAAATAACCGCTGTCCGCCAGGCGCTGCTGGGCGGCCACCAGTTGGGCCTGGTCGTAGCTGGCGCCGGGCGTGATGCGGGCGAGCCGGGTGACCAAATCTGCATCAAAACGTTTCAACCCTTTGATGACCAGGTCCCCCAGCTGGTAGGAAGGGCCGGAGTCCAGCGTCACCGTTAACTGGGCGCTGCGGGTGAGCGGGTCAATGTCAGCCAGGGTGGTGCTGAGCTGCCCGGTGGCATAGCGCTGGGTGGTGAGCTGGCGCAGCGCTTGTTGCTTGGCCGCTGCCCAGCGCGCTTGCGTAAAGCGCACGCCGGAGCGCAACAGCCAGCCACTTTCAATCTGCGAACGCTGCGATTGCGCTGCGGGGTTGTCGCTGATGGGGCCCTTGAACTCAATTTTCACCTCGCCCACCACGGTGGGCTCACCCGGCGCGACGCTCAATTTAAGCTGGCGGGCAATGGGGCCGGTGCTCGATGTTTGCTGCTCGAACTTGATCTCGGGCGAAAAGTAACCCAGCGTGGCCACCAGGTCACGAGCGTCTACTTCGGCGCTGGTGAGCAGGCGCGCCAGTTCGTTGTCACTCAGGTCAGGGAGGTCGCGGTAACGCTGCAGCTCCAGGTGGCGCTCCAGCAGGTCCCGGATCTCATCCGGTGCCTCTACTGTCAGTTGAAAAGCAGCCTGGGTCGGCGTGGCGCTGGCGGGTGCTGAATCAGAGGGCGTCGGCGGGCTGCTGGCCAGGTCTTGTGCGCGCAGCAGGCCGGGAATGGCCGCCAGCAGCGTGGCGGCCAGCACACCAGCCCGGGCCCATTTCATTTGGTCAGCAGTCGCATCGTGTCTTCCAGACCCTTGAGGGTGAGCGGAAACATCCGCTGGTTCAAGAGTTGCTGCATGACGCTGATGCTCTGGCGGTACTGCCACACGCCTTGAGGCTCGGGGTTGATCCACGCGAATTTGGGGAAGGCACTGGTCAGGCGCTGTAGCCATTCCACGCCGGCTTCTTCGTTGTTGTATTCCACGCTGCCACCGGGCTGCAAAATCTCGTAGGGGCTCATGGTGGCGTCCCCAATGAAGATCAGCTTGTAATCCTTGTTGTACTTGCGGATGATGTCCCAGGTCAGGAACTTTTCGGCAAAGCGGCGCTTGTTGTTCTTCCACATGAAGTCGTACACACAGTTGTGGAAGTAATAAAACTCCAGGTGCTTGAACTCCGACTTGGCCGCCGAAAACATCTCCTCCACCCGGGCGATGTGGTCGTCCATGGTGCCGCCTACGTCCATGAGCAAAAGCACTTTGACGTTGTTGTGGCGCTCGGGCCGCATTTTGATGTCAAGGTAGCCCGCATTGGCCGCGGTTGAGTGAATGGTGTTGTCCAGGTCCAGTTCTTCGACGTT
>CAZBKX010000552.1:0-5941 GCA_964492535.1 uncultured Rhodoferax sp.
CCTTTCCTTCATCTACATACGGATTTTCAAATAATCCAAGTTCAAATTTTTTCTGTAAATGTCGACTCACCGATAAGTCGACGGTTTCAATTCCGATTTCGCCATTTCGAACAGCCTCCAACAGATCATCGCCGTAACAAGTGACCGATGGTAATTCCACATCAATCCCGGCAGTTAATGCTTTAATGGCTGCATCCTTCTTCGTTTCTGCGGCATGATGGTAATTGTGAATCATCATCACTGCTTCATAATCCGAGACTACCAGCCCATTAAAACCGAGCTTTTCACGCAACAAATCCGTTAATATTTTTCTTGACGCAGCTACAACTTCACCATCCAATTCAGGATAGGCATTCATCATCGTTGCCAGATCAGCGTCCCGGATAGCAGCCTGGAAGGGAGCCAGGTAAACATCCCATATTTCGTGCCACCCTAGTAGAACTGGTCCACAATTGAGTCCACCCAGTGAGTAAGAATGACCCACAAAATGTTTGCCTGTGGCTAAGACTCCCTGTGAGAGGTTTTCGCCCTGCAAGCCGCGTATATAGGAGACTCCGAATTGACTCACCAGAGTGGGATCTTCACCGAATGTTTCTTCAACCCGCCCCCAACGCGGATCTCTGGCGACATCCAGAACAGGTGCTAATCCCTGGTGAGCACCTGTTGCCCGCATCTGTAATTTAATCGCTGATGTCATTTCTCCGGCTAACTGTGGTTGAAACGTACTTGCCAGCCCGATCATTTGAGGGAAGATCGTGGAGCCAGGTGCCATCAATCCCGAACAACATTCTTCATGCACAATCGCCGGGATTCCTAAGCGCGTATGCTCTTTTAGAAATTTTTGGATGGCATTATTCGTCCTGGCGGTTTCCTCTGGTAGGATATTATTTGCGCCTGCGGTGCGGGTGATGACAAAGGCCATTGGCAAACAGTTTGGCGAAGAAAAAGGCAACAGCAAGTACCTGTTCGAGTTGTTCCCCTACGGCCCGGCCAAGCAGGCCTGCAAAATTGCCGGTTTGCCCAAACCCACCGGCTGTATTTGACGAAGACCTGATGGCGGCCTGACCCGGCCCGCCAGGTTACAGACGTAGACCTAGGACTAGACCCAGTGCACTGAACTCCCCATGGCGTACCAGTTGTCCACCTGCGGCGCCACCCCGGCTTCAATCCGGCTGCGTCGAATCTTCATGGTGGGGGTGAGGCATCCGTTCTCGATGGACCAGGGTTCGGGCACGATCACGATCATTTGCAGTTTTTCGTAGTCGGCCAGGGTGTTGTTCACGGTTTTGAGCAATTGCGCCAATTCATTTTGAACCTCGGCACGCAGGGCCGGGTCACTCACCCGGGGGCGAATGTGTTCGGCCAGAACCACCATGGCGTAGGCCGAGGGTTGGCCTACGCCGGAGACCATGGACATCTCGACCAAGGGATGGGCATTCATCTTGTTTTCAATGGGCCCAGGTGCCACATATTTGCCCTTGGCCGTTTTGAACAATTCCTTCAAGCGACCGGTGAGCTTGAGGACCCCATCAGGGCGACGCTCGCCCTTGTCACCGGTGCGAAAGAAGCCATCTTCCGTGAACACCTCGGCATCGAGATCCGGGCGCTTGTAGTAGCCCACCAACTGCCCCGGTGACTTGATCAGAATCTCTCCTTCGTCGCTGATGCGCACCTGCACGCCAGCCATCGGCGCGCCCACGCAGCCGTGGGCAGTCAAACTCGGGGTGGAGGTATGTGAGTAGGCAAAGTCTTCGGTCATGCCGTAGCCTTCCATCAGATTCAGGCCCAGGCGCCGGTACCAGTCAATGAGCTCCGCCGGAATGGGCGCGGAACCACTACCGGCCAGGCGCACCTCATTGAGGCCCAAGCCCTTCAGGACCTTGCGTGCCACCAGGCGGCCAATGAACGGTATGCCCAACAGACGATCCAGTTTTTTGGCCGGCATCTTGGTAAAGACGCCTTGCTGGAACTTGAGCCACAGCCGGGGCACCGAGACAAAACAAGTGGGGCGAGCCCGGTTGAGGTCATGAACAAACGTATCCAGTGATTCGGCAAAGAAAATATGCGCCCGTCCCCCCACCAAAGAGGCGCACTCCACCAGTGCCCGCTCGTAAATATGCGCCAGCGGCAGGTAAGACAGCATGCGAATGGGGTGATCGGGTCCGAGTTCTTTTTCGATGTGGGCGACAAAGCCTTCAGCCGCGCGGGTGGCCGCCGCAAAGCTGTGCATCACCCCTTTGGGTGTGCCAGTTGAGCCCGAGGTATAGAGCAGCATGGCCACGTCGTCCGTCGTCCGGGTGACCTGACCGGCCAGGGGTGAGGTTTGGGCCACGATGGCATCCCAGCCGGGGTAGTCTGTCTTGGGCGCCAGGGGAAAGGCAATGCAGGGCAGGCCGGGCGCCACACCGGCTTTTTGCTGCTCCCAGGTATCGAGCTTGCCAACAAACAACAGGCTCGCGCCGCTGTGCTCCAAGACATAACGCACGGTTTCGGCGGTTTCAGTCGGAAAGATGGCAACCGTGGTGCCGCCCGCCATCCAGATGGCCAATTCGGCCATGAAGAAATGGGCGCAATTCTTGGACAGGATGGCCATGCGCGCGCCGGGCTCGAACCCCTGCGCCTTCAGATGGGCCGCCATGCGGCGGGCCTGGTCCAGGGTCTGCTTCCAGGTGTAATTGGCCACTTGGCCACCCCCCAGAGGCTGGGTCAGATACAAGGAGTCGGCACGCGCCGCCTCATGTTCGTACACGTAATCCAGAATCAATTTGGACCTTGCCATGCCATGTCTCCTGTGAGTGGTGAAACTCATCTTACGCAGTCTTGGCCGGCTCAGGGTTTCCACTAGCCGCATTCAGCAGACTGCAAACCCGGCGGGCAAGCGGGCCCAAGAGCGCCTGTGTGGGATGCTGGTGTACGATCCCCGCGGCATCTGCCTTTGGGCTTTCACGACGACAAATCACCGGCTTTCTGCCTTGCTTGCACTCCTTCAAACTTTTTCATGGCAAGAGCTGCGCCACCACCCCTGGCGCAATCTGGCCGCTGTGGTGGCGGTGATGCTGGGCGTGGCGCTGGCGTTCTCGGTCCACCTGATCAACGCCTCGGCGCTGGACGAATTCTCTACCGCCGTGCGCGCCGTCAACGGCCAGCCCGACCTGGAGCTGCGGGGCGCTCAGGGCAATTTTGATGAAGCCGTTTTCTCAAAAGTCAACCGGCACGCGCAAGTGGCGCTGGCCTCTCCGGTTGTGGAGGCCAGCACCCAGGCGCTCGCACCCAGCGGCAAGCGGGTGCCTGTGCGAGTCGTCGGTGTCGATGCGCTGGTGGTGGCCACCATAGCCCCGGCCCTGATGCCCCGCCCGAGGCCCGATGCAGACCGGCTGGCCCTGTTTGCCCCTGACGCCGTGTTTCTGAATGCAGCCGCTCGCGCCCTGCTGAGGGCCAGCAGCTTCTCGTTGCAAACCGGGGTGACGCTCAAACAAGTGGAGATGGCCGGCAGCGTGGGGGCAGGCGGTGCGCCCTTGGCGGTGATGGACATTGGCGCGGCCCAGGAGTTATTGGGTCGACAGGGCCAACTCACGCGCATCGACCTGCGCCTGCAACCCGGCGCTGACCGAACTGCCATGATCCGGTCGCTGCAATCCAGCCCTGGCTGGCCGCCCGATGTGACGGTGGCAGAGCCCGACGATGCGGCGGCGCGGGTCAGCAACCTGTCGCGCGCCTACCGCGTCAACCTCACCGTGCTGGCCCTGATTGCCTTGTTCACAGGGGCTTTTTTGGTGTTTTCAGTGCTGTCGTTGAGCGTGGCCAAGCGGGCGCAACAATTTGCCCTTCTGGGGGTGCTGGGCCTGAGCGCTCGCCACCGGCTTGCTCTGGTGTTGTGGGAGTCGCTCGCGCTGGGCTGCGTGGGCAGCGCGGCGGGCATCGCCCTGGGCACGGCGCTGGCAGCGCTGGCCTTGCGCCTGTTGGGTGGCGATTTGGGCGGGGGTTATTTTGCGGGTGTGTCACCGCCCTTGCAATGGAGCGGCTGGGCTGCTGGCTTGTACGGCGCGCTCGGAGTGGTGGCGGCTTTGGTGGGCGGCTTGTGGCCGGCACGCCAGGCCCAGCGACTGGCACTGGCGCAGACCTTGAAGGGCCTGGGCCACACCGGTGGCACCGGGCGCAGCCACTGGCTCAGTGGCGGCCTGATGGGCCTGGGCTTGCTGCTGGCTTGGGCACCGCCCCTGTTTGGCTTGCCGCTGATGGCCTATGTGTCGGTCGCGCTCCTGCTGGTGGGCGGCATTGGGGCGCTGCCGGGTTTGATTGGCTTGGCTCTGGATCGGCTGGCCCCCCGGGTGAGCCAGCACACGCTGGTCATGCTGGCCGTGGAGCGGGGCCGCCGACAGCGTGAGAGTGCGGCGGTGGCCGTGAGCGGCGTGGTGGCGTCGCTGAGCCTGGCGGTGGCGCTGACCGTGATGGTGGCGAGCTTTCGGGACTCGGTCACTCAGTGGCTGGACCAGGTGCTGCCCGCCGACTTGTATGTGAAGAGCGCGGGCAGCTCCAGCGCCAGCACCAGTGACACCGTATTTTTTACGCCGGACCTGGTGCAAGCGGCGGCGGCTCTGCCTGGGGTTCAGCGGCTGGAGGCCTTGCGAATGGTGTCCCTCACCCTGGCCCCCGACCGACCAGCCGTCACCTTGGTGGCGCGCGAGTTGAGCGACCCGGCCCGCAACCTGCCACTGGTGGACGGCCCGCTGGCGGTGCCTGCGGGGAAGATCGGCATTTATGTGAGCGAGGCCATGGTGGACTTGCATGGGGCACGGCTGGGCACGCTGTTCAGGCCACTTCAAGTGGCTTTTAAGCCTCCAGCCGGCACATTATATGCACCAGAAGCCATGTATTTCATAGCAGGTGTCTGGCGTGACTATGCGCGACAGTCGGGGACCATTGCCCTCGACAAGCGTGTGTTTGAAGCCCTGACCGGCGACCGGCGGGCCAATGACCTGGCACTGTGGCTGACCGACCCCGCCCAGCCCGCGCCCGTTCAGGAAGCGATGCGCACCCTGGTGGACCCGCAGCGCACGGGCGTGGGTGACTTGCTTGAATTTGGCACGGCCAGCCAGATCAGGGCCACCTCCCTGAAGATTTTTGACCGCAGCTTTGCCGTGACCTACTGGCTGCAGGCGGTGGCCATCGGCATTGGCTTGTTTGGCGTGGCGGCATCGTTTAGCGCGCAAGTGCTCGCCAGACGCAAGGAGTTTGGCTTGCTGGTGCACCTGGGCCTGACCCGGCGGCAGATTTTGGCGGTAGTGGCGTATGAGGGCGCGGCCTGGACCTCGCTGGGCGCGCTGGCCGGGCTGGGTTTGGGGCTGGCGGTGTCGGTGGTGCTGGTGCATGTGGTGAACCCGCAAAGCTTTCACTGGACCATGGAGATGAGCCTGCCCTGGGCGCGCTTAGCAGGTCTGTGCCTGGCGGTGGTGGCTGCCGGCACGGCCACCGCCTGGTTGGCAGGACGCTCTGCTGCCGGGCGGAATGCCGTACTGGCGGTCAAGGAAGACTGGTAGGCCTTGTGGCTAAATCGCAAATCGTAGAATGATTTTCAAAACATGAGGCCAGCGCCACCCGAGTCCACCCGCCGCGCAAGCCCTTCACCCCACCCAGAAGCCCCATGCAACGCCTTGACCACCCTCTGCTATCGCCCAGCCTGGGCAGCCAGAAAACCCTGAGCAGTTTTCACTACGGCACACCCCGCCTGGGCCTCAAGATCTATATCCAGGCCAGCCTGCACGCCGAGGAACTGCCCGGCATGCTGGTGGCGCACCACCTGCGCGCCCTGCTGGAAACTGCTGAAGCGGCAGGGCAACTGCAGGGTGAAGTCATTGTGGTGCCTGTGGCCAACCCGCTGGGGCTGGCCCAGCGCCTGGATCACAAGCCCATGGGCCGCTTTGACCTGGACACCTCCGAGAAC
>CAZBKX010000553.1:0-4864 GCA_964492535.1 uncultured Rhodoferax sp.
GCGGGTTCGCAATTCAATCAGGTCGTGTTGATTAAACAAGGCGGGGCGTGGACCCACAAAACTCATGTCGCCTTTGATAATGCTCCATAGTTGAGGGAGCTCATCCAGACTGCTGCGGCGCAAAAAACTCCCGATAGGCGTAAGGTGGCTCTGAGGGTCCGCCAGCAAATGGGTCGCCACAGCCGGTGTACCCACCCGCATACTGCGAAACTTGGGCATGCTGAATATCCGGTTATTGCGCCCCACCCGATCCGACCAATACAAAACCGGCCCTGCAGAAGTGAGACGCACGAGCAGGGCGACCCCCACGACGGGAATGAACAGAACCAGCCCGGCAAGACCCGCCAAAATCAAATCAAATAATCGTTTCATGGCGTAAGCTGGGATGCAAAGGCACGACGAAAACCAGTTTCAACCGACACGGGAGGCGTCCAGTCCAAAAGTATCTTCGCCTGGCTGATATCCACCTGCAAATTGCCGCACAAGCGCTGCAGCGCATCGCCCCGCCCCAGCAACGCAGCGCCGGCCTGCAAGACCCACACCGGCACCGGCAGCAGCCGCTCAGACACACCCGCCGCGCGCGCCAGGCCTCGCACCAGTTCAGACGTGGACAGGTCATGGCCATCGCTGACCAAAAATGTTTGATTGGCGGCGCGGGGGTGCACCAGACAGACGGCGATCAAGTCCACCAGATTGTCCAGACCCACCAGGCTGCGCTGGTTAGGCACCGCCCCCAACGGCAAGGGCCAGCCGCGCTGCACTGCGCGCATGAGGGCGGCAAAGTTGGCCTTGACACCCGGCCCGTAAATGAGCGGCGGGCGAAGGATGACGACCTCCATGCCGGTCTGACGGGCGATATCGCGCAAACCCGCTTCGGCCTCCTGCTTGGAGAGGCCGTAAGCGTCCACCGGGGCGGGCAAATCCTGGGCTGTGAAAGGGTGGCCGGGGCGGGTCAGCTCCCCATTGACCTTGATGGAACTGATGAAGACGAACCGCCGAACACCCGCCCGGGCTGACTGGCGCGCCAGATTCAGCGTGCCCTGCACACTAACCCGCCTGAACTCGGCCAGCGGGTCGGTCGCAGCTTCCTGCATGACATGCACGCGGGCAGCGGTATGCACCACGGCATCCACGCCCGAAAGTGCAGCCGACCAATCGGTCTGCCCATCCAGATCACCCACGACTATCGCTGGCGCCAGCAGATCCGGCGTGGTGCGGGCGCTGCGCACCGCCCGCACCACCGTCATGCCGGCCATGCCCTGCAACCGGGTCGCCGTAGCACGGCCCACAAATCCATTGCCCCCCGTCACCAATACTTTCATGAGTGACTGATCAACTCAGCGTAGATGTGCAAGTGAGCAGCGACCACCTGGCGCACGTCAAAGGCCTGCTGCGCCAGCGCACGGCCCGCTCTACCCAGGCGCTCACATCGGACAGGGTCCAGAATCAGCTCATTCACGGCTTGCGCCAGCGCCAGAGCGTCTTGAACCGGAACCAGCACACCAGTGACGCCGGGCTCAATGGCGTCCCGACAACCCGGCACATCGGTGGTGACCACAGGGCGGCCACACGCGGCGGCTTCAAGCAAGACTTTGGGCAGACCCTCGCGGTACGACGGCAGCACCACAATTTGCGCGGCAGACAGCACTTGCGCCATGTCGGACCGATGGCCCCACCACTCCACCACGCCATCACGGACCCAGGCATCCAGCTCAGTCTGCTTGACGCTGGTGGGGTTGCCCGTGTCGACCGTGCCCACCAAGACGAAGCGCGCGGAGCAGCCCTGCGCCTTGAGCAACTTCGCGGCTTCTACAAATTCAAACACCCCTTTATCGGCGAGCAAACGGGCCGCCAGCACCACCACCGGCACGCCTGCCGGCAAGGGCCAATGGACAAAATGAGCCAGATCGACGCCAGACCCGCGCAGCGTGGCCACTTGGTGCGCGGGCAAGTGAACAATTTCGTTCAGGCTACGCAAATCGTCTGCGTTCTGAAAGATCACCTTCAGGTTGCGATGGGTTAGCGCCAACTTGTACAGCACACTCACCAGGGCGCGCCGGACCAACGCAGTGGAGCCATGCGACATGAACACATAACCCAGACCCGACACAGCCACCACCAGCGCTGGCACCCGCACCAGGCGAGCCAGCAACCCGCCTAACAAAATAGGCTTGATGGTGACCAGGTGCACCACATCAGGCCGCACTGACCGCAACACCCGCCACAACTGCAAGGTAGTCATCCAGGCGTTAGCCAAGCCGGTGCCATGCCGGTCCAGCGCCAGCACGTGCACCGTCAAACCGTGGCGGCGCAGCTCATCGAGCTTGTCGGTCAAGCCCGTGGCAATGTGCACCTCATAACCCTGGCGCTGCGCCTCCAGGGCGATCGGCAGGCGGTGCGACAGGAAGAACCAGTCTACATTCACGACGAACAAGAGCTTTTTGATCATGGACGGTTGGCCTCCAGCCAGGCTTGGAACATCAACACGCTCCACAGCGGCGACTGCCAATTGCGCTGCCCGCTCAGGTGCTCGGCCCACTTTTGGCGAATGGGCGCGGGGTTGAAGTAGCCCTCGCGCTTCAGGCGCTGCTCGCCCAGCAGGTCTTCGGCCCAGTCGCGCAACGGCCCGCGCAACCAGCTGTCAATGGGCACGCCAAAGCCCATTTTGGGTCGCTCGATCAAGGCTTGAGGCACATGGCGGTACAGCACCTGGCGCAAAGCCCATTTGGTAGTGAGGCTGCCGTTTTCGGGGCGCAACTTGTAGTGCAGTGGCAAATGCCAGGCGAACTCGACCACGCGGTGGTCCAGAAAAGGAACACGCGTCTCCAGGCTCACACCCATCGCGGCACGGTCTACTTTGGTCAAAATATCGTCAGGCAAATAGGTGAGCATATCAAGCACCATCATGCGCTCGACATTTGACAAACCCGCCAAAGCCGGTGCATCACCGGTCAGCACCGTGGCAGGTTCCCGCCCACCCAACACCACCGAGGCCGGATCTTGCCAATTGGAAACCATGCGGTGGTACAACTCGCCCGCCGTGCGTGACGCCATGACGCCCGCGCCCCGGTGCACCTTGTCACCCAGGCCACTCCAACGGCGGGCCAGTGGCGTGTGTGCAGCCAGCCGGGTCCAGGTTTGTGGAGACAAACGGGTCAAACCCCAGGCGCCCCCCCGGCGCAGGGACAGCGGCAGCCTTGAGAGCTTGCTCCACAGGCTGGCCGTCAACGCATAGCGGTTGTAGCCACTGAACAATTCGTCGCCCGCGTCACCCGACAAAGACACCGTGACATGTTGGCGCGCCATCTGGCTGACCAAAAACGTAGGAATTTGGGACGAATCCGCAAAGGGCTCATCAAACAACTGAGGCAAACGCCCGATGACGGCCGTGGCCTGGTCTGGCGTGACATACAGCTCGGTGTGGTCGGTGCCCAGATGCGCCGCCACGGCCTTGGCGTGAACGGCTTCATTGAAGCCTGCTTCATTGAAGCCAATGGTGAACGTCTTGACCGGACGCGCCGACTGCGCCTGCATCAAGGCCACTACCGTGGACGAGTCAATGCCGCCCGACAAAAAAGCGCCCAGCGGCACGTCGGCCATCATCTGCTGGCGCACTGCGTCTTTTAATAGCACCTCCAGCGCGTCCACCGCTTGTGCGGGCGTGCCCGCAAAAGGCTGCGCCACGCCGTGCTCGGCCACAGTCACGCCAGACCAATAGGCGACTGGCAGCGCATCAGGCACCTTGCGCGATACCGTCAGCAAGCTGCCCGGCGGCAACTTCTCTATGCCTTGATAGATGCTGTGCGGGCTGGGCACGGCCATGTGCCGCATGTATAAACACAATGCATCGCGGTCGATCCTTGCTGCAAACGCAGGGTGCGCCCGCATGGCCTTGAGCTCGGAGCCAAACAAAAAGACCGCGCTGGCACCCTGGCCCTGCCAGCCGTAATACAGCGGCTTTTCACCCAGGCGGTCGCGTCCGAGGGTCAGCGTGCGCTCAAGGCGGTCCCACACGGCAAAGGCAAACATGCCCACGGCACGCTCAATGGTGGCTTGAATGCCCCAAGCCTCAAAGCCGGCCAGCAGGGTTTCAGTGTCGGAGTGGCCACGCCAGCTAAAACCTGTCTTTGCGAGCGCAGCGCGGCAATCCAGGTGGTTGTAAATCTCGCCGTTGAAAGCAACCACGTAGCGGCCTGAGGGGGAATGCATCGGCTGCGCCCCTGCTGGCGACAGGTCCACGATAGCCAGTCGGCGGTGACCCAAAGCGATGCCAGCATTGCCGTCGAGCCAATGGCCGTCGGAGTCCGGGCCTCGGTGGGTGATCGTGGCGGTCATGCGGGCGAGTGTGGGTAGGGCTTCGTCGCCTGGCCATTCAAACCCAAGATACCCAGTTAAGCCACACATGCGCTAGTGCCCCTGGATCTGAGAGGCATCAAGGGCGCGCTGCACATTGCAGTCTGGCTGGGACAGCAGTGCCCGATAGAGACCCGCGTACCGGTTGACGCAAGTAGTCAAAGAGAAATTGTCCGCCACCCTTTGACGCCCAGCCTGCGCCATACGCTGCCTCGCACGCTCGTCATTGACCAGCGTCAGCAGAGCTTGGCCCAACGCAGCAGGGTCGCGAGCAGGCACCACCAAGCCGCTGACGCCATCCATCACCGCCTCGGCGTTGCCACCCACGTCGGTCACGACCATGGCAACCCCGGCTGCCATGCCTTCCAGAACACTGTTTGAAAACCCTTCCTGGTGGGAACTCAAGACACCGATATCAGCGGCAGAACAAATGGCAATCGCGTCACTGCGCTCACCCAGCCAGTGAATGTGCTCATCCACACCGAGTCGTTTGGCCAAGGCCTGCAGTTCG
>CAZBKX010000554.1:0-3118 GCA_964492535.1 uncultured Rhodoferax sp.
GCCATCATGGGCAAGCGGGACGAATTGCGTGGTCTTAAGGAGAATGTCATTGTGGGTCGTCTGATCCCTGCCGGCACCGGCATGGCCTACCACGAAGCCCGCAAAGTCCGGGAGAACATGGACGATGTAGAGCGCCGCGCCATTGCGGATGCAGAGGCTGCTGAACTGGCAGGCGAAGCTGAAGCCGAGACGACAGAAACCAGCGAAGGTACGGCCACCGAGTAAAATTCGGAACGCTACTTTATTGATAGCGCCTCAAGTCCATTTGATATGGTCTTGAGGCGTTTTTAATTGTCAGCCCGATGAAAGGTGCTGGATTCAATCAATTTTGGAGTCGCCGCCGCAATTGGCTCATACTGGCCTAGCCAACTACAGGTTCGAAGATGGAAACAAGAGAACAAAATATACCTTTGTGGAGGCAGTTGCAGGGCGCTGCGTCAGTGCTGCAGCAAGTGCGCACTGGCATGTCGGGAACTGCTGCGTTGGCCTCTGTGCCATCCGAACTTCGCCCTGGTGTGCAGGCTTTGGTCTTCCAGACTTTGCGATCTTTGGGACGCGCCCAGGCGCTGCGGCAACTCCTCGCCCAGAGGGCTCCACCGCCTGCGGCTGACGCACTGCTCTGTACGGCCCTGGCCTTGGGATGGCACGACCAAGACGCACCCTATGAGGTTTTTACGCTGGTCAACCAGACAGTTGAGGCAGCCAAGCGAAGTCCGGCGACTCAGGCACAAGCCAATTTCATCAATGCCTGCCTGCGACGATTCATACGCGAGCGGGACACCTTGGTATCACAGACAGACGCGAATTCTGTCGCGGTATGGAACCATCCCCAGTGGTGGATTGATCGTCTTCAAAGGGAATGGCCTGCCGATTGGCAAGCCATTCTCGCTGCCAACAATCGACACGCGCCCATGACCCTGAGGGTCAACGTCAGACAAAGCAATGTGGCTGCCTTCTTGAAGAAATTGGGCGCAAGCGGCTTGGAAGCCACGGCGACAGGGCTGTTCGGCGTGACTCTGCTTCACCCGTGTCCGGTGCAAGACATCCCTGGCTTCAGCGAAGGAGAGGTGTCCGTGCAAGACGCTGCAGCCCAGCTTGCAGCACCTTTGCTGCTGGACGGCTTGGCCTCCACGACGCCGTTGCATGTGCTTGATGCTTGCGCTGCGCCAGGCGGAAAGACGGCGCATCTGCTGGAGTTCGCCAACTGCACCGTCACCGCGCTGGAGCTTGACCCGCTCCGTTGCGAAAAAATTCACCAGACGCTTCACCGGCTGAGCCTGCAGGCCAATGTGGTCGTCGCCGACGCGGCAAACGTGTCGAGCTGGTGGGATGGAAAACTTTTTGACGCCATTTTGCTGGATGCACCCTGCTCTGCCGCCGGCATTGTGCGGCGTCATCCAGACATACGTTGGTTAAGACGTGAGACGGATATTGCCCAATTGGCCGGTATTCAAAGCCGACTGCTTGAAGCACTGTGGCGCACGCTGAAGCCAGGCGGGCGCTTGCTGTACTGCACGTGCTCCGTCTTCAAATCGGAAGGCGCAGGCCAGATCGAAGCGTTTCTTGCACGCAACATGGACGCAAACTTGTTGCCTTCGCCCGGACATTTATTGCCAGGCGATAGCGCTCCTGCCGGAGCAGTCCTGGACAATCTCTTTGGTGATCATGACGGCTTTTATTACGCATTGTTGGAAAAACGCTCGGCTTGACGTGCTCAGCCTGCTTGCATATGCCTGCCTGTTTTGGGGCCAGGTGGGTTTGGTGCAGGCGCAATCGTCCGTCGCGGAAATCTCACATCTCAAGTTTGAACGAGCTGAAGACAGCCTTGTACTCTCTGCCACGGTTGACTTTGAGCTGTCTGCAGCGGTGGAAGACGCGCTGCGCAAAGGGGTTGCCATGGTTTTCTTTGCCGAGGCCACGGTCTACCGCCAACGTTGGTACTGGATGAGCAAGAAGGTTGCCAATGTTCAACGGCATATGCGTTTGACTTACCAGCCGCTCACACGTCGCTGGCGACTCAATGTGACGTCCGACCGGGTTGCCAATGGGGCCATGGCGCTCAACCAAACATTCGAATCCCTGCCGGACGCACTGGCCGCAGTTCAGCGCATCTCCCGCTGGAAAATTGCCAACATAATAGATATCGACTTTGCACAAACTCACTCTGTGGAGTTCAGTTTCAGTCTGGATGTGTCGCAGCTGCCTCGTCCTTTCCAAATTGGCACGCTCGGCCAGTCCGACTGGACGGTTGCGGCATTCACCCGGCAAGCGCTGCTTTTGGAGAGCCCCAAGTGAGTGCGTCGAACAGGGTGAACGACACAACCGGTCGACTCAATGTCAAAAAGAATTCTCGCGCATTGCGCTGGACTCTAGGCGCGGGCTTGGCCGCCGTGGTCGCCATTGGTCTGGTGCTGTTGTTCCTGTTGACTCAAGCAACGACCAACAGGGCCATGTACGAGCGCAACTACACGCGACTCTTTGCACTCAACGTCGTGGTGGCCACCCTGCTGTTGCTCGTCATCGCCTGGATTGCCTTCCGTTTGGTCGCTAGGTTGCGCAAAGGCAAGTTTGGCAGCCGACTGTTGATCAAACTGGCCGCCGTTTTTGCTTTGGCTGGATTTGCCCCCGGGATTTTGATTTATGTGGTGTCGTATCAATTTGTGTCGCGCTCCATTGAGAGCTGGTTTGACGTCAAAGTTGAAGGCGCACTGGATGCCGGCATCAATCTGGGACGCGTTACGCTGGAAACCCTTTCAAATGACTTGGCCACCAAGGCACGCGCCACGTCATCCCAATTGGCAGAAACGGCAGACATCAGTGCGGCCTTGCCGCTGGAGCGCGCACGCGAACAACTCGGTGCGAGTGATCTCGTGCTGTGGAACGCCTCCGGACGATTGATTGCAGCCGCAGGCCAGTCACGCTATTCGCTCAAGCCGCAACGACCCACCCAGCAACAGATTCGCTCCGCCAGATCTCAGCGCTTCATTACGTGGATTGACGGGCTTGATGAGCCCCTTGCCAGTCCAGACGACACGCCAAGAATCAACGCACTGGTGATGATGTCCAACAGCAGCCTGGGATCTCTGGGGGAGTCACGCTACCTTCAGGTCACCCAAAT
>CAZBKX010000555.1:0-1780 GCA_964492535.1 uncultured Rhodoferax sp.
CACTGCAGTGCCCGCAAGACTTCCGCTGGGGCGACGTCTGGGAATGGACGGCCAGCACCTTCGCGCCCTATCCGGGATTCACGCCACACCCCTATCGCGACTACTCGGCGCCCTGGTTCGACGGCCGGCCGGTGCTCCGTGGTGCCTCGTTCGCGACCCAACCGCGCTTGCGCTGGGTGGGTTACCGCAACTACTTCCCGGCCGCGCGCAACGACATCTTCGCCGGGCTGCGCACCTGCGCGCTGTAGGGCCCGCGAGATCGGGTGTTCCAGCCCGGGGCGGCAGGGCAAGGCCTCAGGCCGATGCCACCATGACCGAGAACCAGCCCTGCGCATCGGTCCAGTGCTGCACCTGGCGGAATCCCGCATCCTGCAACAGGGCCTGGAAGTCGGCCGGCTGCCATTTGTAGGAGTCTTCGGTGTGGATGCCCTCGCCGGCGTCGAAAGCCCGTTCGGCGCCGGGCCAGCGCACCTGCAGGGCCTGCCGGGCTCGCAGATGCATCTCGATGCGTGACGCCACCGGGTTGAACAGCGCCACGTGCCGCCACTGCCGAACGTCGAAATCGCTGCCCATCAGGCGGTTGAGGTGGCGCAGCAGGTTGAGGTTGAAGGCAGCGGTGACGCCCAGGGCGTCGTCGTAGGCGGCCTCCAGCACGTCCAGCGGCTTCACGCGATCCACGCCGATCAGCAGCGCGCCACCCGCTGCGGCGGCGTGGGCCTCGCGCAGCAGTCGCAGCGCGGCGACGGGCGCGAAGTTGCCGATGCTGGAACCCGGGTAGAACACCAGGGCCGGACCGCCGACCAGATCGGCGGGCAGCGCCAACCGGGACGAGAAGTCCATGCCCACGCCCACCATGTCGACGGCCGGGTGCAGTTGCTGCAGGCGCCGCAGCGTGCCCTGCAGGTAGTCGGCCGATATGTCCACCGCCACATACCGTGCGGGCTCGAAGGCCGCGAACAGGCCGGCCGCCTTGGCGCAATTGCCGGCGCCCAGGTCGATCATCGTGGCCCCGCGGCCGACGGCGGCGTGCACGGCCGCGGTGATGTCGACTCGGTGCTCGGCGAGGATGGCCGCCTCGGTGCGCGTGGGGTAGTACTCCGGCAGTTCGGTGATGGCATCGAACAGGCGCGAGCCGAGAGCGTCGTAGAAGAATTTGGGCGGCAGGTGCGCAGGGTGTGCCATCAGGCCGGCGGCGGCCTCGGCAGCCATCGGCTGGAGGCCAGGCGGGGTGCAGTCGATGAAGCGCGGGCTGCGCATGGGCGGGTCCTGGTCAATCATGGGCAAGAACTGCCCGGCGGCACTTTCATCGCGGGGCGCCGTGCGGGTCACGGGGCAATGTACCAGCCGCCCTGCAGGCGCGGCGGCGATGGGTTCCAATGCGCTGCCGGCGGCACCCGCCTGGCGTCGACGTCCCCGTCCGCTTGCCCAAACCCCAGGAGCCTTCCATGATCAGCCTGTCCCCGTCCCGCACGCTCAGGTCGCTGCTGACCTGCGCGCTGCTCACCTTCGGTGCCCTGGCGCACGCGCAGCAGGTTTTCCGCGTCACCGCGATCCCCGACGAGTCGCCCACCGAACTGGCGCGCAAGGCGGCGCCGCTCGTGAAGTACCTGGAAGCCAAGTTGGGCGTGAAGGTCGAGTTCACGCCCGTGACCGACTACGCCGCCGCGGTCGAGGCCCTGGTCAACAAGAAGGTCGATCTCGCCTGGTTCGGTGGCTTCACCTTCGTGCAGGCCCACGTGCGATCGGGCGGCAAGGTGATCCCGATCGCGCAGCGCGAGGA
>CAZBKX010000556.1:0-2009 GCA_964492535.1 uncultured Rhodoferax sp.
GCGAGTTTGCGCTTGATCAAATGCCCTGGCTTTACGGGCGCTGTGTGGTTGAAACCACGAATTGGCTTTGGTGTCTCTCAAGGTGGCTTGCAGGCGTTCTACAAAGCGGTCTTGCCGGCCCGGGTGTCCATGACACACAGCGTTTCAATAGCGTGACCCTCGGGCGAGATCAATGGCGCGCCAGCGTAAAACACCGCATTCAGACCGCCTGTGACCTTGATGGGTCACGGTAGGAGTGCCTGGGTGCACCGAATGACTTGCCGCGAAGACAATTCTTAATAAATCGCCCTCTGGCCGGCTATTCATAATGGTTTGAACATGTGAAAACTATAGCGAAAAAATCTTGCCCGGATTCATGATGTTCTTGGGGTCCAGCGCCCGCTTGATCGCCCGCATCATGTCCACGGCCCCCGAGCCAGTTTCGGTCAACAGAAAATCCATCTTGTGCAGGCCCACACCATGCTCCCCGGTGCAAGTGCCTTCCAGCTCCAGGGCGCGGGTCACCAGGGCGTGGTTCAGTTGCTCGGCGACTTCCCGCTCTTCGGGCTTGGTGGGGTCAATCAGGTAACCAAAGTGAAAATTGCCGTCACCCACGTGGCCCACCAAAAAGTAGGGGATGCCGCTGGCATCAGCTTCGGCAATGGAGTCCAGCAGGCAGTCGGCCAGGCGCGAAATCGGCACACAGGTATCCGTGGAGATGGCGCGGCATCCGGGGCGCGACTGAATGGCCGCAAAGTAGGCGTTGTGGCGGGCCGTCCACAGGCGTGTGCGTTCCTCGGGGGTGGTGGCCCACTCGAATGCGCCCTGGTCGGCGGTGGCGCCAAATTCGGCCGCAATCTCCTGCACCAGCAGCGCCTGCTCCTGCACGCCGGCTGGGGAGCCATGGAACTCCATCAGCAGCAGCGGCTCCTCCCGCAGGGTCAGCTTGGAATGGGCGTTGACCATGCGCACGGTGTTGGCGTCAATCAGCTCCACCCGGGCAATCGGAATGCCCATCTGGATGATCTGGATGGTGGTGCGCACGGCCGCTTCAATGCTGGGGAACGAGCAAATGGCCGCAGAGATCGCCTCGGGTAGGGGGTAGAGCTTGACGGTCACCTCGGTGATCACGCCCAGCGTGCCCTCGGAGCCCACCATCAGGCGGGTCAGGTCGTAGCCGGCGCTGCTTTTCTTGGCGCGGGTGCCGGTGCGGATGATCTCGCCGCTGGCCGTGACCACTTGCAGCGCCAGCACGTTTTCGCGCATGGTGCCGTAGCGCACGGCATTGGTGCCGCTGGCGCGCGTGGCGCTCATGCCGCCCAGGGTGGCATCCGCTCCGGGGTCGATCGGAAAAAACAAGCCGGTGGACTTGACCGCCTCGTTGAGCTGCTTGCGGGTGACGCCGGGCTGTACGGTCACGGTCAGGTCTTCGGCGTTGATGCTCAGCACCTGGTTCATGCGGCTCACATCAACGCTGATGCCGCCCTGCACCGCCAGCAAATGCCCCTCCAGAGACGAGCCAATGCCAAAGGGAATGACCGGCACGCTGTACTCAGCTGCCAGGCGCACCGCGTCACTCACGTCTTGGGTGCTTTCGGCAAACACCACGGCACTCGGCGGCGGCACGGGCGCAAAGGCCGACTCGTCGCGCCCATGCTGTTCACGCACCACCAGTGCAGTGGAGCAGCGCTCACCGAAGCGGGCCTTGAGGGCGTCCACCAGGGCGGTGGGAACGTCGCGCTGATGAATCTCAGGCGCGAGGTGCGAAGGCGAGGTGGGCGCGTTCATGGCGTGTCTCCTGAAAAGGGATCATTATCCGGCCATCACCGCGATGGCGGTCTTGCTCACCACCCGCCGGAGCACAAAGCTGGAATGCACGCCGGTCACGCCCTCAATGCGGGTGATCTGGTTGAGCAGCAAGGCCTGGTAGTGATCCATGTCGCGCACCAAGACCTTGAGCTGGTAGTCCGCATCCTGGCCGGTGATGAGCAGGCACTCCAGCACCTCGGGCAGCACACGCACGGCGGCCT
>CAZBKX010000557.1:0-1734 GCA_964492535.1 uncultured Rhodoferax sp.
TTTGCTTATATATTAAGCCTCACCATTATTGCCGGGCTCGTCCAACAACCGGATAAGATTGTGGTTCGCTACGCTATCGGGTCAGAGGAGGCCGCAGCCTCCGTCTGCCCACAGAACCGTGCGTACGGGTCCGTACACGGCTCCTCATGCAAGGCGTATCCATTGAGAAACTTCAAACCAATGCGCCAGCTTTCGGTCGGATCGTATTTCCTGTCCTTTCAGGTTAATAAACCAACTGTTGGGGTAGGCTCTCGTCACCGCTCGGGCGTTTGAGAGCACCAACCGCTTGTTGTTTGAAAAGACCGCTTTTGATGCTTGTTTTCGCGGTACGCCCCGTTTGACCAGATTTCGGTAAAGATGCTGTTTTCTCTTTTGTTGACTCACCAGCCTCGATCGTAATCGCCGCCGGATATGGGCTTCGATTTTATGTAATTGGGATGGGTAGTTGGTCAAACTATAATAGTTCGACCAGCCAACATACCATTGATTGATCTTGTCCAGGGTCGGCTCGAGAGACTTATGGGTGCCTCGCGGTGTCAGTGCTTTGACTTTATCCATGGCCGTTTGTAGGGCTTTATGCGCTATCGCAATCGTCCCGTTGACCACGGTAAAGCCCAAAAACTTGACCTTATCGGATAGGGCCACTTGGCTTTTCTCCTGATTCACCTTCAGTTTCAGCTTCTTTTCGATGAATTGGCTGACTTTTTCCATCACCCGCTCTGCCGCTTTTTGCGATTTCACGAAGATATTGCAATCATCGGCGAACCGGCAAAACTCCAGGCCTCGCCTCTCCAGTTCCTGATCCAGTTCGTCCAGAACGATGTTGCTGAGCAGCGGGCTTAACGGGCCGCCCTGCATCGCGCCTTCCTGGCTGGGGATAACAACGCCGTTGAGCATAATGCCGCTACGCAGCATTAAACCGACCAACCGGAGTATCCGTTTGTCGGTTACCTTTTCACCCATTCGGGTAATCAGCCGGTCATGATGGATTCGATCAAAGAATTTCGACAGGTCAATATCCACCACATAGGGCTTACCACTGTTAACGATCCATTGTGCCGCTGCTACCGCCTGGTGTTGGCTCCGTCCGGGACGGAAACCGTAACTGTTCGGTGAAAAATGCGGATCAAAGATCGGTTCCAGCAGTAGTTTTAGCGTTGCTTGTACCACACGATCCCGCACCGTCGGTATGCCTAATAGTCGCACGCCCTTACCTCCCGGCTTGGGTATCTCGACTCGGCGCACCGGCGAGGGTTGATAAGTCCAGTTGCTCAATTCCTGTTGCAACTGACTTAGCTCTTCGTCTAAATTGGCTTCAAAGTCCGCTATGCGCACGCCGTCTATGCCGGGTTTGCCTCGGTTCCTTTTCACCAAGATAAAGCCTATGCCCAAATAAAAAGTTGAGCAGAGGTTTTCAAAGAGTCTGGGTTCCTCAATCAATTGGCTCATGTTCGTTTATTTCACTCTCTCTTGCAGAGAACTTTCGTCAATCTCGCACGGCTGATTCGTTCACTGTTTACGACGCAAATAGTCAACCGCTCCTGTCAGGCTGATCTCAGTCCTCCGGTCTATAATCAACGGCCATGGCCGCTTACATGTTCCGCCCTTCACCTCCAACCTCCTGTCACTGATTCGATGTTTTATCCTCCTCCATGTCACCATGAATTCATCGGCACCGAACTTTACGATTACTACGGCTTCATCTGCAGACCCTCGGTTCATAACGTCAACATT
>CAZBKX010000558.1:0-2995 GCA_964492535.1 uncultured Rhodoferax sp.
GCCGGCATGGCCGCTGATTTGTTTGAAACCTACGCTGTGACGTTGATTGCCACCATGGTGCTGGGCGCCTTGCTGCTGCCGGCCCTGGGCACAGTGGCGGTCATCTACCCGCTCACGCTGGGCGCGGTGTCCATCATTGCATCGATCATCGGCTGCTTCTTTGTAAAAGCCACGCCGGGCATGAAAAACGTGATGCCGGCCCTGTACAAGGGCCTGGCGGTGGCGGGCGGCTTGTCGCTGGTGGCCTTTTTCTTTGTCACCCAGTGGCTGATGCCTGACAACGCCATCACGGCCGCAGGCAGCCAGATGAAGTTGTTTGGTGCCTGCGCCGTTGGTCTGATTTTGACCGCCGCACTGGTCGTCATCACCGAGTACTACACCGGCACCCAATACGCGCCGGTCAAGCACATTGCAGAAGCCTCGACCACGGGCCACGGCACCAACATCATTGCGGGCCTGGGCGTGTCGATGCGCTCCACCGCCTGGCCGGTGATATTTGTCTGCATCGCCATTTGGTGCGCCTATGCCCTGGCTGGCTTGTACGGCATTGCCATTGCAGCCACCTCCATGCTGAGCATGGCCGGGATTGTGGTGGCGCTGGATGCCTACGGCCCCATCACCGATAACGCAGGTGGCATTGCCGAAATGGCCGAAATGCCCAAAAGTGTGCGTGACATCACCGACCCGTTGGATGCCGTGGGCAACACCACCAAGGCGGTGACCAAGGGCTACGCGATTGGCTCGGCTGGTCTGGCCGCTTTGGTGCTGTTTGCCGACTACACCCACAAACTGGAAGGCTACGGCAAGGTCATCAGTTTCGATCTGAGCAACCCGATGGTCATCATCGGACTGTTCATTGGCGGCATGATTCCTTACCTCTTTGGCGCCATGGCCATGGAGGCGGTGGGCCGGGCTGCAGGGGCCGTGGTGGTGGAGGTACGCCGTCAGTTCAGGGACATCAAGGGCATCATGGAAGGCACGGCCAAGCCGGAGTACGACACGGCGGTGGACATGCTGACCACCGCGGCCATCAAGGAAATGATGATTCCATCGCTGTTGCCGGTGGTGGTGCCGATTTTGGTGGGCCTAGTGCTGGGTCCAGCGGCTCTGGGTGGTTTGCTCATGGGCACCATCGTCACCGGCCTGTTTGTGGCGATCTCCATGTGCACGGGTGGCGGGGCCTGGGACAACGCCAAAAAGTACATCGAAGACGGCCACTTTGGCGGCAAGGGGTCTGAAGCGCACAAAGCCGCAGTGACGGGTGACACCGTGGGCGACCCCTACAAGGACACGGCCGGCCCGGCGATCAACCCCCTGATCAAGATCATCAACATCGTGGCGCTGTTGATCGTGCCGGTGATGATGCAGATTCACGGTTGAACGTCGCACGCACCCCCTAAAAGCCCGCCTTGGCGGGCTTTTTCAATACCGCGGCACACCGATTTTTCTGCAACCAGGGGACATGCGGCACACATTCAGCAACCTTGATGAATGTCAATCACCTGATGCCAGGTTGAATTAGCATTTCTGTCAGTCTGTTCGTTGAACAGGATGCGCAGCGTTTTTTTTCAGCCAGGTGACCATTTGAACCATCGCGAGCTCACCCGCAGGGCATCCCTGCTCACCCTGGCCCTTGTGCTGGGCGGATGCACCTCCATGCTGCCGCGTGTGCGCAGCTTGTCTTCACCATTTCAGACCTTTGAGGAAGCACGCCAGGCCATTGATTCGCTGGTTCCCATGCGCAGCCATGCCAACGACCTGAGGCAATTGGGCATTGACCCATTCGGGCAACCCAATACGCTGATCCTGACGCACGCCGACATCGTGCGCCGATTTGTGCCCAGCGCCCTGCTCCAAAGGGCCGACCTCGATCCAGGTGTGTTGGTCTGCCTGGAGGCGCGGGACGCCTGCCGTGGCTGGGAGATCAACGCGGCAAGGAGCACCCGCAAGCGAACCGGCAATTTTTTTTCCGACTTCACCAATTTCTCGCGCCGCACGGAAACCACAGGTTGGCGCTTTAATGCGCTGGTGTTGCTGGTGAATGATGTGGTCGTTTACCGCGCCTGGGGCGGGCAGCCCAGTATCAACGAGACTGAAATCAAAACTAACCCTTTGGGACCGTTGCAGGAACTGGGGCCCGCGCTCGTCACCCATTGACAGCCGGGGTCGTGCACAGCGGGAACGTTTTTCGACAGAAAATCGCCGCCATGCAATTTAATTACATCGCCAACGCCTCCATCCCGTCGTCTTCGGACCGAACCATTCCCATGCTCGACCCGTCTGACGGCCAGGCGTTTGATGAGATCCAGCGCAGCAATGCAGCCGATGTGAACTCAGCGGTTCGCGCCGCACGCCAGGCCATGGAGTCGGTCTGGTGCAAGCTGGGGGCGGCAGAGCGGGGGCGCCTGCTGATGCGCTTGTCGTTAAAAATCACCGACAACGTGGCCGAGCTGGCGGCATTAGAGCAGCGCGACTGTGGCAAGCCCACCACCCAGGCTCGCGCCGACGCCACCGCCTTGGCCCGCTATTTCGAGTTTTACGCCGGTGCGTGCGACAAGTTGCACGGCGAGACCATTCCCTACCTGGACGGCTACAGCGTGCTGACGTGGCGCGAGCCGCATGGTGTGACGGGTCACATCATTCCCTGGAACTATCCGATGCAGATTTTTGGTCGCAGTGTGGGCGGGGCTTTGGCAGCCGGCAACGTATGCGTCGTGAAACCTGCCGAAGACGCGTGCCTGTCACTGATCCGGGTGGCTCAACTGGCGGCAGAGGTGGGTTTTCCGGCAGGGGTGATCAACATCGTGACCGGCTATGGGCACGAGGTGGGTGACGCGCTGGCGCGCCACCCAGGGATTGACCACATCAGCTTCACCGGCAGCCCTGCCGTCGGCACGCTGATACAGCAGGCGGCCTCTCAACGCCACTGCCCCGTCACGCTGGAGCTGGGTGGCAAAAGCCCCCCAGATTGTGTTTGCCGACGCGGACCTGGACG
>CAZBKX010000559.1:0-2090 GCA_964492535.1 uncultured Rhodoferax sp.
CGGCTTTGCGCCACCGCCTCGGGAATTTCGGGCCGCAGGGGGTCTGCCAGCCCCAGCAGACCCACAAACTGGAACTCAAAATCATGCTCGATCGCGGGCCAGTCTTCACCAGCAAAGCGCGCCCGGGCCACCCCCAGAACCCGCAGACCCCGCGCTGCCATGAGGTCAACCGCGCTGGCAATACGATGCTGCGCGGTGGCATCCAGATGGCACAGCTCAATAATGGCCTCCGGCGCCCCCTTGGCCGCCACTACATGAGCCTCTCCAATCACCGCCCGCCAGACATGCGACATGGCCCGCAACTCGGGGGTGAGGCCATAGGCCTGCATCAAGGTCCAGTCCCGGTGCAAATGCTCGGTGTCCTTCAAAAAATGCTGACCCAGCCGGTGAAAGGCTTTTTCCATGGGGTCAAACGGGTCGGCCACGCTGGCCAGAATCGAGAACTCCACCAGTGTGTGAAAGACCTCTGACAAGCCGCCGCCGGCGGTGTAGTCCATGGTCAGGTGTTGCCCCGCAGGCTGTGGCTCCATGTCTCGGGGCGCAGGGGCCTCGGCGTACAGGTGTGCCACGGTCATGCGGTTTTCAGTCAGCGTGCCGGTCTTGTCCACGCACAGCACCGAGGTCGCGCCCAAAGTCTCGATGGCGGCAATGCGCCGGGTCAGCACGTTTTGCCGAGACAGGCGCCAGGCACCCAAAGCGGGAATTACCGTCAGCACCACGGTGAATTCCTGCGGCAGCATGGCCATGGCCAGTGCAATGCCCGCGAGCAAAGCTGCCAGCCAGTCGCCGCGCAGCAAACCGTAGGCCAGCACCAGCAAAAGACTGGTAATCAACGCCAGCACAGCCAACACCTGGACCAGCCGGGACGTCTGCTTTTTAAGCGGCGAAGGCTCGGCGTCAAGGTTTTGCAGCGCGGCGCCGATACGACCAATTTCGCTGCGTGCACCGGTCGCCGTCACCCGCGCCAGCCCATGGCCCCTGACCAGCAGGGTGCCCGAGAACAAGGTGGGTTGACCATCACCCCCCGGCCGGGCCGCTGCGGGGTGGGCATCAACATCGGCAGGCCCGGTGCTCACGGCCTTGTCCACGGGTACCGGCTCGCCAGTCAAGAGGGACTCATCCACCTGCACCTCGGCCCCGCTGATCAAGACCGCATCGGCCGCTATGCGGTCGCCCTCGGCCAGCACCAGCAGGTCACCACGCACCACATCAATGCCAGCAATGCGCACGGGCTGCCCGTCGCGCAGCACCAGCGCGCGCGGGCTGGTGAGGTCACGCAACGCGGCCAGCGCATGCTCGGTCTTGCCCTCCTGGTAGAGCGTCAGGGCGAGCACCAAGAGCACAAAGCCGAACAAAATCAGCCCCTCCTGCAAGTCACCCAAAACGACATAGAGCACCCCTGCTGCCAACAGCAGCAGGAACATCGGCTCGGCCAGGGTGTCCCGGGCGATGGACCACAGATTGCGCCGCTGATCACCCGGCAGCGCATTGGGGCCATCTTCCCGCAGGCGCTGCGCCGCCATAGCGGCGCTCAGGCCTTCATCAGACGCTTGTAAAACCATTGTTTCCCTCCTTCAACGGCGAGCAGATAGCAGGCCAGCAAACCGCTGAGTACCCAAAAAAACTCCAGCGGCAGCGGCGCAAACCCCAAGTAGGGCGCCAGCCCGGTAAACGGCAAAACCATGGCCAGCAGCACCACCGCCAGTGAAGTCAGCACCAGCCAGCGGTCGGGATGGCTACGCAGCGGGTTGCGGCGGGTGCGAATCACAAAAATTACCAGCACCTGCGTGGCAATGGACTCCATGAACCAGCCGGTGCGAAACAACGACTCCTGGGCACCAAACAGGTTGATGAGCAGATAGAACGTCAAAAAGTCAAACACCGAACTGATGGGCCCGATGGTGAGCATGAAATTGCGGATGAAGGCCATGTCCCAGCGCTTCGGGCTCGCCAGATCCTCGGCGTCCACGTTGTCCAGGGGCAAGGTGATCTCGGACACGTCGTACATCAAATTGTTGAGCAAAATCTGCAGTGGAAGCATCGGCAAGAAGGGCAAAAACAAGGTGGCAGCCGCCATGCTGAACATGTTG
>CAZBKX010000560.1:0-3045 GCA_964492535.1 uncultured Rhodoferax sp.
CACAAAAACAGCCAAAACCGGGGGGCCGTTTGGCACCATGCGCAACTGTCATCCTACAATTTGCGCAGCGCAACTCTTGCACGCTGCGCAACCGGTCACGATCGACCGGAATCACTGGTCACGATCGCCGGAATACGCACCAAACACAACCCAAGAGGTTTTGTGCGCTGGTGCGCCGGCACCACGGGCGAGCCGCTGGTGGACGCTGGCATGCGCGAACTGCGCACTACGGGCTACTTGTCCAACCGGCTGCGCCAGGTGGTGGCCAGCTACCTGGTCTACGACTTGAACGCCGACTGGCGCGCAGGAGCAGCCTGGTTTGAATCGCAGTTGCTGGACTATGACGTTTACAGCAACCAAGGCAACTGGCTTTACATTGCCGGACGCGGCACTGACCCCCGGGGCGGACGCCGCTTTAACCTTAAAAAACAGGCGCAAGACCATGACCCCGAAAAAAGTTACCAGCGGCTGTGGCAACAGCTATGAACGGCGCACCTCCGCTTTTGCACAACTTGCCCTGGACGGCACCGCAAGCGTCTGCAGGCCGCAAGATAAGCGCCAGCCCGCCGCACCACCGACTCACTTAAGTAAAAGAGGTCAAGCTTCAATCGAAAGTGGCGTTTGATATCTTTTCCCAAGAAAGACGTTGAATGCCGAAAATTGTTCCCCTCAGCGCAATAGATCCCCGCTACCAAGCTCAAAATCAATTCGCAGCGCCTTGCGAGGATGTACTGGGGGCCAAACAAGGGGAAATCGATGCGATAACGCTCAGTGCCCTTCCATGCATCCATAAAGTGCCTAAAATTTGAGCGCCTACGAGTTGCGGGGCTGCGGCGGTTTTGAATTCTGCAAGTCCCTCTATCGCGACTGACACACGGTCATCCGTGCTTCTCACAACAAAACAATGTCGTATTGTTCCTGAGCCATTGCACCCTCACTCTGAAGAGAGACCGGTTTTCCAATGAACTCACTCAAACCGGCCAAATGCTGGCTTTCCTCATCCAGCAAGAGCTCAATCACCTTGGGCGATGCAATGACCCGAAATTCCCGGGGATTGAACTGGCGCGCCTCGCGAAGTATCTCGCGAAAAATATCGTAGGCCACACTAGACGCCGTCTTGACAATTCCTTTGCCTTGGCAAGTGGGGCAAGGCTCGCACAACATGTGGGCAAGCGACTCGCGGGTGCGTTTACGCGTCATCTCGACCAGGCCCAACTGTGAAAAACTCCCTGCATTGGTCTTCACCCGATCACGCAGCAGCTGTTTTTTGAATTCCGCCAACACCGATTGGCGGTGATCCTCGCGCACCATATCGATGAAATCGACAATGATGATGCCTCCCAAGTTTCGCAGACGCAACTGACGGGCAATGGCCTGCGCGGCTTCCAGATTGGTCTTGAAAATTGTGTCATCAAAATTCCGGGCGCCAACATAACCGCCCGTATTGACATCCACCGTGGTCAAAGCCTCGGTCTGATCCACAATCAAATATCCACCCGACTTCAAATCCACCCGACGACCCAGCGCCTTGGCGATTTCTTCATCGATGGAATTTAGATCAAAAATAGGACGTTCGCCCTTGTAGTGCTGCAGCTTTGCCGCTGCAGCGGGCATGAACTCCTGGCCAAATGTTTTAAGCAACTCGAATTGCTCCCGCGAGTCGACCCTTATTGTTTGTGTGTTGTCACCAACAAGATCCCTCAAAACCCGCTGCAATAAATTCAAATCCTGGTGCAACAATGACAGCGGAGGCATGCGCAGCGAGGCGCCCTTGATGCGTGCCCAGGCCTTGCGCAAATAGCTGATGTCCTCCGATAACTCGACATCAGAGGCCTCTTCCCCATTGGTCCGCAGGATGAAGCCACCCCCTTCGGCTCCCGCCAGGCCTTGCAGGCGCGAGCGAAGTTCGTCGCGCTGGTTTTGCGGGATTTTTTGCGACACACCAATATGGTCGTCCTGCGGCAAAAAAACCAGCATGCGGCCCGCAATGCTGATTTGAGTAGATAGCCTGGCACCTTTGGTCCCGAGCGGGTCCTTGATGACCTGCACCATGAGGGACTGTCCCTCAAAAATCTGCTTTTCTATCGGAGTGACGGGCTGCGTGTTGCGCACCATGCTGGGCGGCTCGCCATCAGGTTGCCGATGCCACACATCCGCCACATGCAAAAAGGCGGCGCGTTCCAGACCGATATCAATGAACGCCGATTGCATACCCGGCAGGACACGAGCCACCTTGCCAAGATACACATTGCCCACCAAGCCTCTCTCCAGCGTGCGCTCAACGTGCAACTCCTGGAGGGCGCCGTTTTCAACAATGGCCACACGCGTCTCTTGCGGTGACCAGTTAATCAGAATATCTTCTTGCATGGGCCTTCTTTTACAGCGGATAAGCAAAAGACCGCAGCAACTGCGCAGTCTCAAACAGGGGGAGACCCATGATGCCAGAGTAGCTCCCGCTCAGGTGCGAAATATAGGCCGCAGCCCTTCCCTGCACTGCGTAGGCACCCGCCTTGCCCAGAGGTTCACCCGAAGCCACGTAGGCCTGAATTTGACCCGCACTCATCTGGTCAAACGTGACCCGTGATTCAGACAGTGCCTGATGTCGTACTGTCAACGTGCCCAGGGTCACACCCGTCAATACGCGATGCGTTTTACCCGACAGCGCCGTCAACATCCGTTCAGCATCTGCAGCATCGGTCGGCTTGCCGTAGATCAAACGCCCCAGCGCAACCGTGGTGTCAGAGCACAGCACGGGCGCCTCTGGCAGGCCGCGGCTCGCAAGGCGTCCCAGGGCAGCGTCCAGCTTCAATTGCGTCACACGCCTAACATAGGCCGCCGGAGCCTCATTGTCCAGAACCGCTTCCAGTGCTTCAGCATCTTCGTCAGGGCCGGGTAGCAGCAATTCATGGCGCACACCCAATTGATCCAGCAATTGGCTTCGTCTGGGGCTTTGCGAGGCCAAATAAATAAAATCATTCACGGTGGTAGGGGTGGTTGGCGTTGATCGACCAGGCTCGGTAGAGTTGCTCGATCAACAAAACACGC
>CAZBKX010000561.1:0-10926 GCA_964492535.1 uncultured Rhodoferax sp.
CCTCCGAGAACTTCAACCGCCACTACCCCAACCTGGCGAAAGCCGTGTGGCCTGCCATTGAAGGCACCCTGGGCGATGACCCGCTGGCCAATGTGTGCACGGTGCGCCGGTTGATGGGCGAGCACTTGCGGCAGTGGGCGCCCGCCACGGAACTGGCCAGTCTGCGCCGAACGCTGCTCCTGCTGGCACATGACGCGGACTTTGTGCTGGACCTGCACTGCGACTGCGAGGCGGTGATGCACTTCTACTCAGAAGAAGCCTGCTGGCCGCCCCTGGAGCCACTGGCCCGCTTGCTGGGCAGTGAGGCGATTTTGCTGGCCAAAAACTCCGGCAGCAGTCCGTTTGACGAGTGCCTGTCTGGCGCCTGGTGGCAGTTGAATGAAGCCATGACCGCTGCGGGACAGGCCTGGCCGCTGCCGCAAGCCTGCTGCAGCACCACGATCGAGTTGCGCGGCGAAGCCGATGTGAGCCACGCCTGGGCTGCGGGCGATGCGCAAGCCATTGTCAAATTTTTGCAGCACACGGGGGTGCTGGCCTGCGACATGGCGCCCGAGATTCCCGCCTTCAAATGCCAGCCCACGCCTATGGCCGGCTCCGAATCCCTGAGTGCTCCGGTGCCCGGCCTGGTGGTGTTTGCCGGGCAGGTGGGGCAAGTGATGCAGGTGGGTGACCTGGTGGCCGAAATCATCAACCCCCTCACCGGCCAGACGCACCGTGTGCTGGCCGGGGTGGACGGCACGCTGTATGCGCGCATTCGTGACCGCTACATCACCACCGGCGGCGAGCTCGCCAAGATTGCCGGCGCCAAGCCTTTTCGGACCGGCGAGTTGCTGGGCGCCTGATTTTCAAGGCTTTCGGCCGTCTGGCCGGCGTCTTGTTTGACTTTGACAATCTAATTCAATAGCGCTTTCAGCGGCCATCCCACTTAATCATCGCCCCTCATGAACCCACCTGACACCTCTTGGCTCGGCAACGCCGTCTCCCTGATTGAGGCTGACGTGCAGCGCAGCGCCGACACCCACCTGATCGCCCTGCCCTTGGCCGGTTTTGCCTGCTGCGGGATTGACCTGTACCTCAAAGACGAGTCCACCCACCCCACCGGCAGCCTGAAGCACCGGCTGGCCCGATCGCTGTTTTTGTATGCCTTGTGCAACGGCTGGCTGCACGAGGGCTCCACCGTGGTGGAGGCGTCGAGTGGCTCCACGGCGGTCAGCGAGGCTTACTTTGCGCGGCTGCTCGGTTTGCCGTTTATTGCGGTGATGCCGCACACCACCTCGCCCGAAAAAATTGCGCAAATCACGTTTTATGGCGGGCACTGCCACCTGGTGGACAACGCAGCTGCCGTGTATGAGGCCGCACGCGACCTGGCCAGGCAGACGGGCGGCCATTACATGGACCAGTTCACCTACGCCGAGCGCGCCACCGACTGGCGCGGCAACAACAACATTGCACAGAGCATGTTCAACCAAATGGCGCGCGAACGTTTTCCGGTCCCGCGCTGGATCGTGGTGGGCGCGGGCACTGGCGGCACCAGCGCCACCATTGGCCGCTACATTCGTTACCAGCGCCATGCCACCCAGGTGTGTGTGCCGGACCCACAAGGCTCGGTGTTTGGCGAATACCACCGTACGGGCGACCCCACGTTGAGTGGCCCGGGCTCCCGCATTGAGGGTATTGGACGCCCCCGTGTCGAGGCCAGTTTCATCCGCACGCTGGTGGACCGCATGATGGAGGTGCGCAACGCAGATTCGATCGCCGCCATGCGGGCGCTCTCCGGCCTGCTGGGGCGCAAGGTCGGGCCGTCCACCGGTACCAACTTTGTGGGCATGCTGGCCCTGGCCTGTGAGATGCGCGCATCTGGCCAGACGGGCTCCATCCTGTCCTTGCTGTGCGATGCCGGCGAGCGCTATTTGCCCAGCTACCACGATGCCGGCTGGGTGCAGGCGCATCTGGGCGACTGCGATGACGCCGTGACCCGCCTCCAGGCGCAATTGAGCTAAACACCTTGATGCCCCCCGGACTCTCGAACCTGTTGCGACGCCGACTGCTGGGGGCGGGCCTGAGCCTGCCGTTGTGGCCCCAACTGGCATGGGGCCAGGAACACAAGCCCCCCGTGCCGGTGTTGCGGCCCAAGACTTTGCAGTTCCCGCGCGATCTGGGCAGCCACCCGGACTTCGGGATTGAGTGGTGGTACGTGACTGGCCGTTTGAGCGCGGGTGAGCGGGCGTTTGGGTTTCAGCTCACTTTTTTTCGCTCTCGTGTGAACGCGACGCAGGACATGCGTTCGGCGTTTGCCGCCAAGCAACTGATCTTTGCGCATGCGGCGGTGACCGATGTGACCGGCAAAAAGATCCACCACGACCAGCGCATTGCCCGCGAAGGCTTTGAGGTGACCAGCGCCAGCACGATGGATACCGCCATCACCCTGCGCGACTGGTCGCTGGTGCGCACGGCCACGCACTACCAGGCCGTGGCCAGCGGTGCAGGCTTTGCGTTCTCGCTGGCCCTGTTTGAGACCCAGCCGCTGCTGCTGCAAGGCGATCAGGGCTTGTCACGCAAGGGGCCCCAAGCTGAGCACGCGAGCTACTACTACAGCCTGCCCCAACTCCAGGCAGAGGGAAAACTCACGGTTGCGGGGCGTGAACTCGCGGTACAGGGCAGCGCCTGGCTGGACCACGAATGGAGCCAGGCCCTGCTGCCACCCGGCGCCGTGGGCTGGGACTGGATCGGCATGAATTTGCTGGATGGCAGCGCGCTCACCGCCTTTCGGCTGCGGGACAAGGCCAACCAGACGGTATAGGACGGCGGCTCGTTTCGCCACCCCACCATGGGCGCCAAACCGCAGGTCTTCAGCCCCGGCGAGGTAATTTTCAAGCCCTTGCGCAGCTGGACCAGCCCGCTCACCCAGGCCCGCTACCCCGTGGAATGGATAGCGCGAACCCCGGCCGACTTTTACACCGTGAGGGCCGTCATCGACAACCAGGAGCTCGACAGCCGGGCCTCCACCGGCGCCATTTACTGGGAGGGCCTGTGCGAGCTGCTGGACAGCAAGGGCAAGCTCGTTGGGCACGGCTACCTGGAGATGACGGGCTATGCCAGCCCATTGCGGCTTTGAGTCCCTTCGCCTCTTGCGTTGTATGCTGTGAGACCCCAACTGGAACACCATGACACTTCAGCGCGCCAAATCCCAAAGCCCCAAATCCCTCTCTGGTCTGCTCCCGTTTTTAAGACCTCACAGCGGTCGCATCGGTCTGGCGATCCTTTTTTTGGTGGCAGCGGCAGCGGCCACTCTGGCTTTTCCGGTGGCGCTGCGGAGCCTGATTGATGGTGGGTTGGTGCAATCAGACAAAGGCGCGCAGGTTCTGGCGCTGCGCGATCACTTTATGGCACTGTTTGCGGTAGCTGTCGCCCTGGGCTTGTTTTCAGCCGGGCGTTTTTACATGGTGAGCTGGCTGGGTGAGCGGGTCACCGCCGATTTGCGCAATGCGGTCTATGGGCATGTGCTGCACCAAAGCCCCGAGTTTTTCGAGACCACGCAAACCGGCGAGGTGCTGTCGCGACTGTCGGCCGACACGTCATTGGTGCAAACGGTGGTGGGCTCCTCCCTGAGCATGGGCCTGCGCAACATGGTCATGGCCATCGGTGCGTTGGGCATGCTGATCTGGACCAACCCCTATGTGATGTTTCAGGTGTTGGGGGTGCTGGTGCTGATCGTGGTGCCGGCCCTCTGGTTTGGGCGGCGTGTGCGCAAACTCTCACGGGCCAGCCAGGACCGGATTGCGGACTCCAGTGCCATTGCCGCCGAAGTGCTGAACGCCATCCCGGTCGTGCAAAGCTACACCGCCGAGGGGCGGGAATCAGCCCGCTTCAATGCCTCGACCGACAACGCTTTTGAGACCGCCGTGCGGCGGACCCGGGCCCGCTCCGTGTTGGTGGCGTTCATCATCATTGCCACCTCCGCCGCCCTGCTGTGGGGTTTGTACCAAGGCACGCAAGCAGTCATGACCGGGCGCATCACGGCGGGTGACCTGGGGCAGACGGTGTTGTACGTGATCATTCTGGCCAGCGCCTTCGCGATTTTGGGTGAGGTCTACGGGGACCTTCTGCGCGCAGCAGGCGCCACCGAACGGCTGATGGAACTGCTGGGCAGCCGCTCGCCGATCACTTCACCCCTTAAACCCCTGCCGGCCCCGGCCCAAAGTGGTGGCAGCGCCATCAGGTTAGAAAACATCAATTTTCATTACCCCTCCCGCCCGCTTCAAGCGGCCCTCCGTGATTTTTCACTGGCGGTGACACCAGGCCAGACAGTCGCCATCGTCGGGCCCAGCGGCGCCGGCAAGAGCACGGTCTTTCAGTTGCTGCTGCGGTTTTATGACCCGTCGTCAGGCGGCATCGTGCTGGACGGCGTAGCGACCCGGGATTTGACGCTGTCTGATTTGCGCCAGCGCATTGGCATCGTGCCGCAGGACGCCGTGATTTTCTCCAGCAGCGCACTTGACAATATCCGGTATGGGCGACCGGACGCCAGCGATGAGGACGTGCGGGCCGCTGCCCGGTCCGCGTTTGCGGATGAGTTCATCAGCGCGCTGCCTGAGGGTTACGACACGTTCCTGGGTGAGCGTGGGGTGCGACTGAGCGGCGGCCAGCGCCAGCGCATTGCCATCGCGCGCGCGATGCTTAAGAACCCGCCTTTGCTGCTGCTCGATGAAGCCACCAGTGCGCTTGACGCAGAGAGCGAGCGCATGGTGCAGGCCGCATTGGAATCTGCCATGCGAGACCGCACCACGCTGGTCATCGCCCATCGCCTGGCCACGGTCCAAAAGGCCGATTTGATTGTGGTGTTGGACCACGGCAACCTGGTGGAACAAGGCACCCACGCAGAACTGGTGGCCAAGGGCGGTGTGTACGCGGGACTGGCGGCGTTGCAGTTCAGTGCCTGACCCGGACGGGCTACTGCAACGGGCCTTTTAAAGCTTCGGGCAAGGTAAAAGGCAACACAGCAATGCCCTCGTCCAGCAAAGACAGGGCTTGCGCCTGGGAGGCGTGACCTCGAATGCCACGCGCCTTGATCTCGCCGTAATGAATCTTGCGGGCCTCTGAAGCAAAGTCATTGCCCACATCGTCGGTGGTGGACACCAGATGTCTGGCTACCTTCATCAGGGCTGCCTGTAAATCCAATTCTTGTTTGTCGCTGGACTCTTCCTGCCGCACTGGATCAGACCGTGCCCGGGCGCCACTCAAATTGAGCCTGGGTGCACTCAGTCGCTTGGTGATGGCGGCATCACCGCACACCGGGCAGGTCACCAAGCCCCGGCCCATCTGCCCCAAAAAGTCGTCTTCGGAGGCAAACCAGCCTTCAAACACATGCAGCTGACCGCACTGGAGATCGAGTACTTTCATCTCACGATGATGCGACACACACTGCGTCGGTGGGCGGCTGCCAATTCAATGCCCAGTTGCCAGCAAGGAAATTCTGCACCCAGAGCGCGCCAGTCAGCGTCTTGGCATCCGTCACGCGGCCATCGCAACACCACTGCAAAAGTTCAGCTGGCGATGCCGTGAACACGTCAAGAAACTCACCGGGATCGAGCCGGCGATCACCCAGAGTCAAACCCCGCGCAAACCAAATATCAATGAATTCGGTTGAATAAGAAATCACCGGGTGCAAAACCCCGGCATGGGCCCACTCGGCTGCGCTGTAGCCGGTTTCCTCCAGCAGTTCGCGCTGCGCACAACGCTGCAAGTCTTCGCCCGGATCAAGCTTGCCTGCAGGAAACTCGATCATGACCTGCCCAACAGGGTGGCGGTACTGACGCTCCAGAACCAGCCTGACCTCACCTGTTGTCGCATCAACAAGGAGCGGAATGACCATGACAGCACCCGGGTGCCGGATGTACTCGCGGGTGCTGAGAGCGCCGTCAGGCAGGGCAACCGTGTCTCGAATCGCATGCAAAAACCGACCTCTGAACAACTCCTCGCTGCTCAGAGTCTTTTCAATCAAGTGCGAGTCCTGCATGGCGGTCACAACTCTCTCTCGGCCCGGTGCTTGAACAGATAACGGTAGACAAATCCGGGGAAAGCAAAGGTCAGGAACAGTGTGGCTGTGATGGCATAGAACTCCCAACCCTGAGGCGCTATTTGGCCAACCCGATTCTCGAGGAACAAGCCAAACCCACCTACCAGCCCATAAAGAAAAGCCAATTCGATCAGATGAATACCCAGTGTCTTGGGTTGCGAGGGCTCAAAGACGCCCAGCACACGGGTGCTCGCAAAGGGAACGTTGGCGCCTAAAAAGGCGAGAGCTACCACGAGCCAGACAGAGACGGTTTGGGACACAGACGTGGCACCAAGACCTGGCGAATCAGGTACCCAACACCTGGACTATCGCGTTGGCACACAAAGCCATCAGGCCACCAGGCAACAAACCGAGGCCTAATACCAGCCCACCGTTGATGACCAAGACCGTGCGGACGTCCAGCGGTGCGGACACCGTGCTCGCGGTGATGGGTTCATCAAAATACATGACCTTCACCACACGCAAATAGTAAAAAGCACCAACCAGGGACATGAGCACGGCAAATACAGCCAGCCCGATGTGAATCGTTTGCCCTGACGCAATCAAGGCCTGCAAAACCGAGAGCTTGGCGTAAAAACCCACCATCGGAGGTATGCCCGCCAGTGAGAACATGCAAATGGACATCACCCCTGCATACAACGGGCTGCGTTGGTTCAACCCTGCAAAATCCGATATTTCTTCACTCTCGAAACCATCGCGGGCCAGCAACAAAATGACACCAAAACTGGCCAGAGTCGTCAGGACATAAGTAATGACGTAGAACATCGACGAGCTGTACGCATTCACCGCTGAATTGATGTTGCCGTTCACAACCCCTGACATAAGACCGAGCAACACGAACCCCATCTGGGAGATCGTCGAGAACGCGAGCATGCGCTTGAGGTTGGTCTGGGCAATCGCGGCGAGGTTACCGATCAGCAAAGACCCGATGGATAGCACCATCAACATCTGCTGCCAGTCAAACGCCAGAGGCAACATACCCTCCACCAGCAAGCGGATAAAAATGGCAAAGGCTGCGAGCTTGGGCGCTCCACCAATCAGCAAGGTCACGGCCGTCGGCGCGCCCTGATAGACGTCGGGAATCCACATGTGAAACGGCACAACACCGAGTTTGAAAGCCAAACCCGCCACCACGAACACGAGGCCAAATACAAGCACCTGGTGCTTGACTTGTCCGGAGTTGATGGCCTTGAACACCTCATTGACATCCAGCGATCCAGTGGCGCCGTACATCATGGACAACCCATAAAGCAGGAAACCGGACGCCATGGCACCCAACACAAAATACTTCATCGCCGCCTCTGTGGCGGTAGCGTTGTCCCGGCGCAAGGCCACCAGCGCGTAGCTCGACAGGGTCAGCAGCTCCAACCCCATGTAGATGACCAGAAAATTATTGCCGGAAATCATGACAAACATGCCCAGCAAGGCAAAAACACTCAAGGAGAAAATCTCCCCGCCCCGCAACATGTCGCGGTCGGCTGCGTAGGGGCGGCCGTAGACCAGCGTCACCATGACGGCAACGGTGGCGAAGCATTTCAGCCAGTTGCCCATCTGGTCACTGACCACCATGTTGCCAAAGCCGTAGATGGTGGACCCACCGCTGGCGTACATCGCCTGCAAGGCAGCCACAACGGCCAAGGTCACAAGGGTGAGCACATAAGTTCCGGTGCGGCGCGGACTTTTCACACCCAAATCTGCCAAGGCAATGACGCAGCCCATGACGAGCAGGATGATTTCGGGATAAACCGAAATCCAACTGAGTTTGTCGATCATTTTCTATCTCTTAATTCAATAGGGGCCAATACAAACTGATCAATTCAGTTTGGATAAAGCGACGTGTTTGAGCAACTCAGCGACCGACGTATCCATGACATCAGTGAACGGTTTTGGGTAAATGCCCATGAACAGCACAGCAATCGCGAGCAAGGACAGCATGAAGAACTCGCGGCTATTGATATCCACCAAGCCCTTGACGTGGTCGTTGGCAACCGGCCCGAGATAAACGCGCTTGAACATCCACAAGGTATAGGCCGCACCAAAGATCAAGGCGCTCGCTGCGGCAAAACCGATCCAGAAGTTGTATTTGACCGCTCCCAGAATCACCATCCATTCGCCGACAAACCCGGCCGTTCCCGGCAGACCACAATTGGCCATGGCGAACAACAAGGCAAACGCCGCGAATCTTGGCATCGTGTTGACCACCCCCCCGTAACTCGCAATTTCCCGGGAATGCATGCGGTCGTAGAGCACGCCGATCGACAAGAACATGGCTGCCGACACAAAACCGTGCGCAATCATTTGCACCAGGCCACCAGAGACACCCAGGTCATTGAAAATGAAGAACCCCAAGGTGACAAATCCCATGTGAGCGACCGACGAATAAGCCACCAGCTTCTTCATGTCTTTCTGAACGAGCGCCACCATGCCGACGTAGATCACGGCAATCAATGACAGCGCGATCATCAACCAAGCCCATTCCCGCGCAGCATCAGGTGCGATCGGCATGGAGAAACGCAGGAAACCGTAGGCACCGAGCTTCAGCATGATGGCCGCCAACACAGCAGACCCACCGGTAGGCGCTTCCACATGCACGTCAGGCAACCACGTGTGAACGGGCCACATCGGCACCTTCACAGCAAAAGCGGCCAGGAACGCAAAAAACAGCAGGGTCTGCGTGGTTCCCGCCAACGGCAAGTTGTGCCATACCGCAAGATCAAAACTACCACCTGATTTGGTGTACAGAAAGATCAACGCGATCAGCATCAACAAAGAACCCAGCAGGGTGTACAAAAAGAACTTGAAGGCGGCGTAAATCTTGTTTGGACCGCCCCAGATACCAATAATCAGGTACATCGGGATCAGGGTCGCCTCAAAGAACACGTAGAACAGCATGCCGTCCAACGCGCAGAACACGCCGATCATCAAGCCGCTCAGGATCAGGAAAGCACCCATGTACTGGTTCACGCGCCGGGTGATCACCTCCCAGCCCGCAATCACCACTACCACATTAATGAACGCGGTCAGCAAGACGAACCAGAGCGAAATGCCATCCACGCCCAGGTGGTAATTAACATTGAAGCGCTCGATCCACGGCGCCTTCTCCACAAACTGCATGGCCGCAGTTCCCAGCTTGAATCCGTCATACAAAGGCAAAGTCACCAAAAAGCTGGTGATCGCACCGACCAGGGAAATCCAGCGCACAGTGTGCGCCTGATCATCCCGACCGAGTGCCAGCAGAACGACGCCGAAAACAATCGGCGTCCAGATAGCCAGGCTCAACAAACCCATTTTTTTTATTCTCCTACTTGAGCCAGACGAAATACGTCATCAGCACAAAAATACCCAAAATCATCGCCAAGGCGTAGTGGTACAGGTAGCCCGACTGGAAGCGGCGCACCACACCGGACACCCAACCTACCGCTTTCCAGGAGCCGTTGACCAAGACACCGTCAATCAGGGTTTGGTCTCCCACCTTCCACAAACCAGCACCGAGTGCGCGAGCGCCCCGCGCCAACACGTTTTCATTGAACCAGTCGAGGTAGTACTTGTTCTCCAGCACGGTGTAGAGCGGTTGGACGCGGGCCTTGATGGAGGCCGGCAACGAAGGATTGACGATGTAGACGTAATAAGAGGAAGCAACACCTGCAACAGCCAACCAGAACGGAGCCGTAGTCAAGCCATGCAAGGCGAGCTGGGCCGGGCCATGGAAATCGGCGCTCAGCACGCTCATCGCCTTGTGTATCTCGGCGTTGACAAAAATCGCGTCCTTGAAGAAGTCTCCAAACAGCATCGGCTGGATCATCAGAAAGCCAATGACTACCGAGGGAATCGCCAGGAGAATCAGTGGCACGGTGATCACCCAGGGTGATTCGTGCGGCGCGTGGTGATCATCGTGATGCCCGTGGTCTGCGTGATGGGCTTGCGGGTTTTGATCAAACCGCTCTTTTCCATGAAACACCAGGAAATACATTCGAAACGAGTAGAAGGCGGTGACGAACACTCCCGCCAACACCGCGAAATAGGCAAACCCTGCTGCTGGTAAGGCACTGGCCTTGACCGCCATGATGACTTCGTCCTTGGAATAAAAGCCGGACAACAACGGTGTACCGATCAAGGCCAAGGAACCCAACAAGGTCGTGACCCAGGTGATGGGCATGTACTTGCGCACACCGCCCATCCAGCGAATGTCCTGGTTATGGTGCATGCCCATGATGACCGAGCCAGCAGCAAGGAACAGCAGAGCCTTGAAAAAGGCATGGGTCATCAGGTGGAAAACCGCGACCGAGTAAGCCGAAGCGCCCAGAGCCACGGTCATGTATCCCAATTGAGACAGGGTGGAGTACGCCACCACCCGTTTGATGTCGTTCTGAATGATGCCAAGAAAGCCCATGAACAGCGCCGTGATGGCACCGATCACCAGAATGAAGTTCAATGCTGTGTCGCTCAGCTCAAACAGCGGCGACATGCGCGCCACCATGAAGATACCGGCAGTCACCATGGTCGCAGCGTGGATCAAGGCAGAGATCGGTGTAGGACCCTCCATTGAGTCCGGCAGCCAGACATGCAATGGAAACTGGGCCGACTTGCCCATGGCACCAATAAACAGACAAATACAAATGACAGTCACGAGCATCCATTCGGTGCCCGGGAACGTCAATTTCGCCAGCTCAGGGGCCCGGGCAAAGGCTTCTGCGTAGTTGAGCGTGCCAGCATAGGCAACAATCAACCCAATTCCCAGAATGAAACCGAAATCGCCAACCCGGTTAACCAAAAAAGCCTTCATGTTGGCAAATATGGCGGTCGGCTTGTTGAACCAGAATCCAATCAGCAGGTAGGACACCAAGCCGACC
>CAZBKX010000562.1:0-3729 GCA_964492535.1 uncultured Rhodoferax sp.
GAATGCCACCTGCACTCGTACTCACCACAGGCACCCCGCTGGCAAACGCCTCCAGAATAGCGATGGGCATGTTGTCTACCTTGCTGGAATTAAGGACACAATCCGCCGACGCATACAGATCTGGCATGCGTGCGTTCTCGATAGCACCTGCAAAATGAACCGCATCCACCAGATTCAGAGTGACACATAGCGCACGCAACACGGCCAATTCCGGGCCCGTCCCGGCAACAGTCAAACGCGCCCCCTTGTAGACCCTTTGAACAAGCGAGAAGGCTCGAATTGCGGTGGCAACGTCGTAGATGGGTTCCAGATGGCGGGTGACGACCAAATGCGGTGCCATGCCAAATGCATGGGGTGCTACAGGAGCAAAGCGCGCCAGATCAATGATGTTGGGGATAACCGTGCTGACAAGGCCGTACTTGGCAAAAATCCGTTGTAGAAACACCGACGGCGTCACGCACAGCGAAGCCTTTGCGAGCATTTTCAGAACATATCGGGGCGCTTTCGCAAAGAAAGCGTCAGCCCCGCCCCCACGGTAATTCACGATGATGGGAACAGAGCGCATGCGCGCAACAATAACGGCAGGTGTTGCAAACAGGTGCCATGCCCAGCCCGAGTTTGCCAAGAGGTGGATCACATGGGTGCGTCCAGCACTTCGCCACAGACTACATATATAGGGCACAAGCCGAAACAAGGCACGCAACAAGGGCACACGCCCCACCCACTTGGGCCGATATGGGCAGTTGGTTCGAACCATGTCAACGTGCACACCTTCGGAACTCAGCAGCCGAACAAGCTGCTCGCATTGATTCGCCATACCACCCATTGGGGGCGCCAAAGGTCCCACAACGCCAACACGGAGCGTCGGGCTGGCATGCGCATTGATCTGCGTTTGGCTGGGATCAATGGCCACCATGCTGAAGGCCCTGAAAGAATGATTTCGATGACGAACTGTACCGCCGGTACAACCAAACCAGAAGACAAGCCAGAAAGACCAAAGTAGCCAAGGGTACCAGCCATGCAAGGAGCATCAAGTGCAAGTGCAAACGCCAGATGGCCTGCACCTGCGCCAGATTGTCTGCATTGGCCAGCAATCGAATCTGAGGATGCACCCCTTCCACGATCGCTCCCAACTGCTCCAAACACCGAGATACGCCCGAGAACACCCTCACCGATCGCGATCGGTCGTAGGTGAATACGTTGTTACCCCAACCCATGTACCAGCCGTGCAACCCATGCCGGTAGTAGGCCCAAGCTTTGTCCTCCATAGCCCACCCCAACCGGGCACCGGAGTCCAGCGGCGCCAACCGAAGTTGCTTCGACCCACTCAACAGGGCCTGCCGAAATGCCAGCGCTGAAAGCGGGACTGCAGGGGTCTCAAAAAAATAGTAATTATTGAAAACATCGACCAGTTGCCAGCGACCAGCTTGCCGGTTCCATATCTCGGGCCAGATGTGGCCGTGGCCACCAAATCCGTCAAATGAAAACGACCAGGTCCTCACTGGCATGCCTGCGGCCAGGGCAATGGCAACGAAAACGTCTGTGAAATCGCCGCAGTAGCCATCACCCTGCGTGACAACACGCTGGTAGGTGCCGCGCAAATCCGACATGACAGCCCCACCGCGCAACACCGGACTGCTGCTCAATAGATGCCGACTGATTGCCACCGCACGTGTCCAGTCATCGGGCAGAGCCGAAAGACCGAGATGCTGCACCAACTTGCTGAAAAATGGGTCTGCCGGCCCCAGCTCCTGCACATAGCTTGCAGGTATATCCGCAGGTGTCCACTCAAAATCAGAGCTTGTTTTCTCGGGCAACAGCAAGGCATTGCGCAGGCGCACCAGTTCGGTAGAACTAGCCAGATAAGGTGCAAGCGACAACAAGCAAACGATCAACACAAGCAAGCTGCCCCCTGCACACCGACGCCACACGAGAGGCATGGCACCATGAAAATCATGACCTACCAACACAATCCCTCCACCTCGGCAGAAATAGCAGCACGGTTGGGTAGATTGACCAGATCCAGGATCACCTGATCGCCACGACTGTGGTGGACCAACGCATCATGGACTACGCTCCCGCCAAGCCCCACCACCAATAGATCAGACGCATGGACGACATCCTCAATATCGGATCTCAACATCTGGCCGATGTGAGGCAGATGCTTTTCAACGAAACTGCGGTTGGATCCGATCAGTTGTGCAAGGTGCACTTGGGGGTCATAAATGGACAGCTGCATTCCTTTGCCGATCAGCTGCTCCGCCAGAGTGACCAATGGGCTTTCCCGCAGGTCGTCAGTACCGGTCTTGAAGGACAAACCAATGAACCCGATTTTGCGTTTGCCGGTAGCCAACACCTTCTGCAGGGCAATATCAAGATGTTGGCGATTGGAAGGCATGATGCCTGCCAACATGGGTATCTCCACATCATGCAACCTGGCCAAATGGGTAGTGGCTCTCAAATCCTTGGGTAAACAGGAGCCACCAAAGGCAAAGCCAGGCTTGAGGTAGGCTGAAGATATGTTGAGTTGTGTATCCCGACACAGGAGGTCCATGACCTCAAAGGCATCAACTCCCAACGCATCGCATAGCCTGGCGGTCTCATTGGCAAAGGTGATTTTCAGAGCGTGGAAATTATTGCAGCAGTATTTCATCATCTCTGCCGACCGAACCGACGTTTCAAAAAACTGGCATGGCAAATCCCCAAACAGGGCTCGAAGCCGCTCCACGGGATAGGGATGATTCGCACCCACCACGGTGAAGGGCGGCTTGTCATAGTCACGAACGGATGAGCCCTCGCGCAAGAACTCCGGTTGAAAGCACAGAAAGAAGCCTTCGCCATCTTTCTTGCCCGACTTGGCCTCAATGATCGGACGCAGTACATCTTCCACGGTTCCCGGCACCAGAGTGGACCGAAATACCACCACATGAGGGGCCTCCTTGAACCGAATAGCCATACCGATTTCCTCAGCCAGCCCCAGCATGGCTGTCTGATCCTGGCTGCCGTTGGGGGCAGACGGAGTACCCACACAGACCAGTGAAAGGTCGCTGCCGTGCACTGCCGTTTTGGCATCAGCAGTCACAGTGACTCGCCCACTCAGGGGGACTTGCGCCATGAGATCAATCATGCCCTCTTCAACTACCGGCGTCTTGCCCTCCTTGATCAACGCCAACTTGCCTGGATCAATGTCAACGCCAATCACCTCGTGGCCGTCTCGCGACAGACAGGCCAGCGACACCGCTCCGACATAGCCCAATCCAAAAATGCTGATCTTCATGCGAAAGCTCCCTTGCCTATTGAATAATTCCGGATGCTGCGGACAATCAGGCCATTCAGGCGTGCCATGGCACGAGGCCACGCATGATGACTTAGCATGCGCTGTCGACCCGCCTGCGCAAGACGCTCCCGCTCAGCGGCACTACTGGTGACAGCCAGAATCGCCTTCACATAATCCTGCGGGGTGTCCGCCACCAAAAAATGCGTGCCGGGTTCAGCGTCTACTCCAGCCGCTGCGAGGCGGCTGGTGACCACGGGCACACCCATCGCCATCGCTTCCAGGATCTTGTTCTGGGTTCCCCGGGCGATGTTGAGCGGCGCCACCATCAAGGCAGACTGGCGAATATAGGGACGCACATCGGGAACGGATCCCGTGACCGTCACGCCATCCAGATCGACAGCGTGCCCCGCCAGCAGCGGAACCGGCAGCAGCATGACGATGATGCCGGCGAA
>CAZBKX010000563.1:0-4896 GCA_964492535.1 uncultured Rhodoferax sp.
GAATCAGAATTGGATATCAACCAGAAAATCAAACGAATATTGGGTGGACAGGTTATCGGCTCACGGATTCAGGGCAAGTAAATGCAAAATATCAGGATGGCTGATAAGCACTCTGGCCAGCGCATCCATTGCCTTGAGTGAGGTGAACTTGGCGTTTGGCAATGGCCGAGTCCGGTCTGATTTTCCCTTGAGTTTGACTCTGTGCGCATAATGTGCGCATCTCTTTCTTTCAGGAGGCTCCATGCCCGCCACAAGCACTCAAACCAGAAAACGGCCCGTCAACCTCACGCTGAATGTGGCGCTGGTCGCCCAGGCCAAGTCCTACACCAGCAACTTGTCCGCCACTATGGAGTCGCTGCTGGCCGATTTTGTTGACCAGCAAAAACAAGGACAGGCTTCGCGTCAAGCCATGGCCAACGCCTGCGCTGCCGACTGGAATGCCGTGCACGCCGCCGTGGGATCCTTTGCCGATGAGCACTCGACCTTGTAATGGCACAGTTCGATGTTCATCGCAACAAGGGTGCCCTGGGCGAGACCATCCCCTTCGTGGTGCTGGTGCAGTCGGCTCAATTTGATCGCTACCGCAGGCGCGTGGTGGTGCCGCTGGTGCGCCGCAGCGCATTGCCGGGCAACACCGCGATATTGGCGAGCCGCATGAATCCGACCTTCAGCATCAACGGGACTGATGTTGTGCTTCATCCGTTGGATATGGTGTCTGTGGCCGTGGACCAGTTGGGTGACTACATCGGGTCCCTTGCCGATCAGGGGCAAACAATAACGGATGCCCTTGATGAGCTGTTGACGCGCTCCTGGGGTTAGATTTATAACCAAATCAGCCTCTGGCCGGCGCATCTATTTCCTGGGCTGCTATGAATTTAATGTGATGGCCGTGGCTTGTGCTTTTCAACCATCCGCGTGACTCGGTCATTTGGCGGCTGGAGCCATCTGCCAAAATAGCCGTATGCGACTTACCCCCACTGAACAGCAAGTGATTCGAGAAGCCAGCCTGCGCTGGTTCGGCGTTCGCCCGCGCTTGTTTGGCTCACGGCTGGATGATCTCAAACGGGGTGGCGACATCGATTTGTATATAGAAGCCCCAGTGTCTGCGCAGCAGGGCGTTGAGGCGCGCATGCACATGTTGGCCGACATCTGGAAAGCGCTGGGCGAACGCAAAATTGATGTGGTCGTTAATGCAGGTGGTGAGCCACTGCCCATTTTTGAGGTGGCACAACGGGAAGGGATCTTGCTATGAGCTTGCCACTTGATGATGCCTTGCGCCAATGTGATCGCCATGCGCAGCGAATGAGTCGGGCGATGGCCCGCATTCCTTTTCCGCTTGACGGTCACGAGTTGGCGCAAGACGACGAAAACCTGGTTACCTTGATTGACCAGTTTGTATTTCGCTATACCAAGCTGCAAGACACGCTGGGTGAGCATGTGCTGCGGGCGTTTTGCGTGCAAGTGTTGCTTGAGCTGGTGGAGGACCGGCCCTTGGCCGATGTTCTGGCCTTGTTGGAGCGGCGCGGCTATCTCTGCGCGGACGACTGGCGGATGCAGCGGGCGATGCGCAACACCTTGACCCATGAATACCCCGAGCAAGTGACCTGGCAAGCCGAAGCGCTCAATCGCGCCCGCACCATGGGGCTGCAATTGATTGACTGGTTGGCACGCCTCAAGCTGGAATTTGAACAAAGAAAAACCCCATGACCACTCCCAATATCACCGATTACGCCCAATCTCTGGGTTTTAAGGCAAAACAGGCTTCAGCCGGCATGTCCAAAGCATCGGCAGCTATCAAAAGAAAAGCGCTTCGCATCCTGGCGGCTTTGCTGCGCGACAACGTGCAAGCCCTGCAAGTTGACAACGCCCGCGACATTGAGCGGGCTGTAGCTGCCGGGCTGGCCGGGCCGATGGTGGACCGGCTCAAGCTCACGCCCCAGGTGCTGGAGACCTGCGCGCAGGGCTGCGAGCAGTTGGCGGCCATGAGCGATGTCATTGGCGAGATCACCGGTATGAAGCAGCAGCCCAGCGGCATCCGGGTGGGGCAGATGCGGGTGCCCATTGGCGTGTTTGGCATGATCTTTGAGAGCCGCCCCAATGTGACGATTGAAGCCGCCAGCCTGTCCATCAAGAGCGGCAACGCCTGCATTTTGCGCGGCGGCTCGGAGGCCATCGAGTCCAACAAGGCGCTGGCCCGGCTGGTGCAGCAGGCCTTGCTTGAGAGCGGGCTGCCGGTAGATGCCGTGCAACTGGTGCAAATCACCGACCGCGAGGTGGTGGGCCAGCTCATCACCATGCCGCATTATGTAGACGTGATCATTCCGCGTGGCGGCAAGGGCCTGATCGAGCGCATCAGCCGCGACGCACTAGTGCCGGTCATCAAGCACCTGGACGGCAATTGCCATGTGTATGTAGATGACCCGTGCGACATCGCCATGGCGGTGCGGGTGGCCGACAACGCCAAGACCAGCAAGTACAGCCCCTGCAACGCCACCGAGAGCCTGCTGGTGGCGCGGGGCGTGGCGGCGGAGTTTTTGCCGTTGATTGGGCAGATTTATGCCCAAAAAGGCGTTGAAATGCGCTGCGATGCCGAGTCTTTGGCCATTTTTAACCAAAACCAGCCTCTGGCCGGCGTATCTAAAGCCTTGAGCGCTATAAATTCAGTAGTTGCAGCGCCCCTGAATCTGGTGCCTGCCACCGAGCAAGACTGGTACGAGGAGTACCTGGCGCCCATCATCAGCATCAAGGTGGTCGCCGATGTGGCCGAGGCCATTGCCCACATCAACCAGTATTCAAGCCACCACACCGACGCCATCCTCACCCGCGACCACATGCATGCGCAGGCCTTTTTGCGTGAGGTGGACTCGGCCAGCGTGATGGTGAACACCAGCACCCGCTTTGCCGATGGCTTTGAGTACGGCTTGGGCGCCGAGATCGGTATTTCGACCGACAAGTTCCACGCCCGGGGGCCGGTGGGGATTGAGGGCTTGACCTCTTTGAAATACGTGGTGTTGGGTGAAGGAGAAGTTCGTGCATGAAGACCTGTTGTTGAACCGCGTGGGCCATGATTTCTGGCCGTCCTGTGGTTACCGCCTGCTGGAGCAGGACGCCGATGGCCACCTGCTGGTGACCGATGCCTTTTTGCGTTACCTGCTGGAGCGCCCCGAGCTGGCGCCCATTGCCTCGTCGTGTAGCGCCGAGATCGCGCTGCACGACCAGCTGCTCGAGACGCCGCGCGCGGTGATCGAGCCGGCTGCCCTCAAGGCACTGCAAGACGTCGATGCGGCCGACAACTACGCCGTGTGGCTGCGTTTCAGGGCCCGCATGCTGGCCGCGCCCACGCTGGAGGGGAGCTACATGGCGCTGTTTCAGGGTGAGGGGGTCGATGTGGCGCCTGTGTTGGTGCACCAGCTCACCCAGATTTTTGTGCGCCACGTGCTGGGCGAGAAGGCCAGCGCCCTGGAGGCGCGCATGGCCGAGATGCTGTTTCGGACCCAAAAAATATCGGTGCTCAAAGACGGTGCTGTCATGGCGGCGGACGATGAAACCGTGGAGCGCCACGCGCTCTCGGGCGGGTTTGGCAGCCTGGGCGAATTGCTCAGAGAAGGTGGCGCGCCGCTGCGCAGTGTGGACCTGGATGTGTTGGGGGAGGACAACGAGGCGGTGTACTGGCCCCGCAATGAGTTTCATGACCTGGTGGTCAGTCTGAACCACGGTCAGCCCGCGCTGCAGGCGTTGTGCCGGGTGCTGGAGCGCTGGATTGCGCACTTTTTGAGCCTGGAGGTCAGGATTCAGACCGACCGTGAGATTGTGGACGAGCACTGGGTCTGGCATGTGGGGCTGGACGCGCAGGCCAGCGCGATTTTGAACGACCTGTACACGGGGGCCGAGGTGGGGGAAGACCGCACGCAGCGGCTGATGTGCCTGTTCAGGCTGGAATTTGTCAACCCCTGCGACATGCGCGCAGAGGTGGCGGGCCGGCCGGTGTATCTGGCCATGGCCATGGACGAGAATGGACGGCTCAAGCTCAAGCCGCAAAATTTGTTGTTGAACTTGCCGACCGCCCGGCGCTCATAACAAACGTTGCCGTTAATTTGCACTTTCTTTGCACGCTCTTTGCGCGTTGGCGCACAGGGTGCTGTTCTCGAATGAGGCAAGATCAGTCCCAACTCCAACACGCCAGCCAACAATCAATCAATAACCAAGAGGGCCGTATGGTTCCACATCTCGTTACTGCCCTTACCGGCCCCATCAATGAACTAGAGCAGCGCGTGCTGGACTCCATGCCCGCCATCGAGCGCTGGTTTCGGCTGGAGTGGATGGAGCACACGCCCCCTTTTTACAGCGCGGTGGATGTACGCAACGCGGGCTTCAAGCTGGCACCCGTCGATACCAATTTGTACCCCGCGGGCTGGAACAACCTCACCGCCGAGATGCTGCCCCTGGCCGTGCAGGCCGCCATGGCCGCCATCGAGAAGATCTGCCCCGAGGCCCGCAACCTGCTGTTGATCCCCGAAAACCGGGCGACTGACACCTTTTACCTCTCCAGTCTGGCGCAGTTGCGCAATATTTTTCACATGGCGGGGCTCAATGTGCGCATTGGGTCGATTGACCCGGCCATCCAGAAAAGCACCACCGTGGAGTTGCCCAATGGGGACTCCGTGACGCTGGAGCCGGTGATTCGCGGCAAGCGCCGCCTGGGTGTCAAAGACTTTGACCCCTGCACAATTTTGATGAACAACGACCTGTTTGCCGGCGTGCCCGGCATTCTGGAAGACATTCACGAGCAGTATTTGCTGCCGCCTTTGCATGCCGGCTGGGCCACCCGGCGCAAGAGCATGCATTTCAAGTGCTATGAAGAAGTGGCCAAGCGCCTGGGCAAGCTGCTGGGCGTAG
>CAZBKX010000564.1:0-2942 GCA_964492535.1 uncultured Rhodoferax sp.
GGCACCATGCGGTCGCCCATCTCCACCACGCTCAACTGGACACCGCGCGCCGCCAGTGCTTCCATGATGATGCAGCCAATAAAACCGGCACCCAGCTGCAGCACGCGCGCACCTGGTGTGGCCAGCGCCATGATGGCGCGGGCGTCCTTGAGAGTCCAGCAGGGGTGAACCCCCGCCGTGTCAATGCCGGGAATCGGCGGGCGCACCGGGTGGGAGCCTGTGGCGATCAGCAGCGTGTCGAACTTCAAAGGCTCGCCAGCCTCAAATGCTATTGTTTTTGATGCTGCATCCACATGTTTAACGACGGCCAGCAGCTGATTTATCCTTAAATCAGCGAAATGCGTGGCACTCTTGCGCAGATAGGTGCCACGCTCATCCACATTGCCGATCAGCAAGTAGGGAATGGCCATGCGGGAATACGGTGGCTCGGGCTCGTCACCCACCAGGGTGATGGTGTCCAGCGGGGCGTGTTTGCGGATGGTTTCTGCGGCAATGACACCGGCCGGGCCGGCGCCAATGATGACGTGATGGGTCATGGTGATTTCTCCTGAAAATGAAAAGCGGCTCTGCAAGCCGCTTGTTTGATGCTCAGCTGCGTCATTGCAGGGGGCGCGCTCCCCGCAATGACGTCGACGCAACCGCTACAGACTCAAACGCGCCTTGGTGTCTGCGGTCGGGCGACCCTCCGTGTCCCAGCCGCGAACGGCGTAGTACTTGGGCATCATCTCGGCCAGCATGTTGACCTTGCCTTTGGACGGGCCGGTTTTGCAGGCTTCGGTCAGCAGGCGCTTGGGCAGGCTGTCGTCCTTGGCGGTGAAGCCAGCGCGGTTGTTGAACTCGCGCTCCATGTTCCAGATGCGCTCGCCAATTTTTTCCAGCTCTTCGGTGGTGTACTCGTCACCACAGGCCGCCGAGATTTGCGGCGCCAGATCGGCCAGGCCCCAGGCAAAGGTGGTGAACACGCACAGGCCCGACGAGTCAAAGGCGGCGGTTGCATCCTGAAAAGCCTTGACCAGCTCGGGCTTGCCTTCATGCTCGATCGGGTCGGTCTTGACCGGAATACCCAGCACCTCAGACGCAATGGTGTAGCCGCGCAGGTGGCAGCCGCCCCGGTTGCTGGTGGCATAGGCCAAGCCAATGCCCTGGATGGCACGACCGTCGTAGGCAGGGAATTCCTGCCCTTTGCTGGTCATGCTCAGGTCGGGCTGGCCAAATTTAGCAGTCAGGCGCTTGGAGCCCTGACCAATCTCCACCCCAAAGCCGCGGCCGTAGATGGTTTCTTCAGTCAAAAACGCCAGCGCATGGGCCGAACCAAAGGGCGCCTCAATGCCGATCTGCTCCTTGGTCAGCACGCCCATTTCATACATTTCCATCACCGCACCCACGGTGGCGCCAAAGCTGATGGGGTCGATGCCTTCCTCGTTGCACAGCATGGTGGCGTATTGCAAGGCTTCGAGGTCTTTCACCCCGTTGGCAGCGCCCAGCGCCCAGGCCGCCTCATACTCCAGACCGCCGGATGCCCCCCAGTATTGCGGCTTGTTGGCCACGGTGAAGTGGCTCTCGTCCATCTTGCTGATGCGGCCGCAGGCAATGGTGCAACCAAAGCACGCCTGGTTGGTGACCAGTTGCTTCTTGCCGTCGGTGGCGCGGGGCGTGGCCATGGCTTCGGCCGAGATGTCCTTGGCGCTCTCAAAGGCGTTGTCACGGTGGTTGCGGGTCGGCAGCGCGCCCATCTCATTGATGACGTTCATCAAGACCTGGGTGCCGTAAGCCGGCAGCCCCTGGCCCGTGACGGCGTTGTCGGCCAGAATTTTCTTCTTCTCGGCAATGGCCTTCATGAAGGCTTTGGGGTTCTTGATATTGCCCACGCCTTTGGTACCGCGCACCGCAATGGCCTTGAGATTCTTGCTGCCCATCACGGTGCCGACACCCGAGCGGCCTGCCGCACGGTGCAAGTCGTTCACCACGCTGGCGTACAACACGCCGTTTTCGCCCGCCTTGCCGATGCTGGACACGCGGGTGAGCGGGTCTTGCAAGCTCTTTTTGAGCATTTCCTCGGTTTGCCACACGCTCTTGCCCCACAAATGGGCGGCGTCGCGCAGTTCGGCGACGTCGTCATTCACATACAAGTACACCGGCTTGGGCGATTTGCCTTCAAAAATGACCATGTCCCAGCCGGCCATCTTGAACTCGGCGCCCCAGTAGCCGCCCGAATTGGAGCAGGCAATGGTGCCGGTGAGCGGGCTTTTGGTGATCACGGTATAGCGTCCACCGGTGGACGCCATGGTGCCGGTGAGCGGTCCGGTGGCCCAAATGATTTTGTTGTCGGGTGACAGCGCATCCACCGTGGCGTCCACCTCTTCCACGAGGTATTTGGAGCCCAGACCGCGTGAGCCGAGGTAGGCGTGCGCCCAGTCCATGTTGAGGGGTTCAGACTTGACGGTTCCTGCGGTCAAGTCAACGCGAAGAATTTTTCCTGCCCATGACATGATGATGTCTCCAGTTTAATTAATTGAGGACAGAGCTGGCTCGCTGCGCGTAGCTGCGGTCTGTCCCACAAGGTTTCAGGTTGCCAAGGGCTGGTTGCCCAACTTGTCTGCCCATGCCGCCATCTTGCCCAGGCCGGTCCAGTTGGCGTCAATGAAGGTGATGGCGCCGGTGGGGCAGGCATCGGCACAGGCCGGCTCGCCCGCACACAGGTCGCATTTTTGGACCTTGCCGGTCTCTTGCACGTAATTGATGGTGCCAAACGGGCAAGCGATGGTGCAGACCTTGCACCCCACGCACGTGGACTCGTTCACCACTTTGGCGCCCGTGGCCTTGTCAACCGTGATGGCTTCAACCGGGCAAGCATGCAGACACCAGGCTTCATCGCACTGGGTGCAGGTGTACGGTACTTTTTTGCCCGTGTGGTGGAAGTCAAACACCTTGATGCGGGATTT
>CAZBKX010000565.1:0-2039 GCA_964492535.1 uncultured Rhodoferax sp.
ATCCTACAAATCCTGAGTCTGTCCATGTTTGAAAATATCCCGATACATCAACTACTTACGCCGCCCTCGAAAAATTCAGAGACGGATTCCGAGCCAAATCAGCTCGCGCTCCTCTGAAGAACGTTGGGACACTACTGTTCGGCGATGGCTTTGTTTTCTTGCACGCCTTCGAGTTTGACATACATCACTTGGACGAAATCTCAGGAGGGCTGAACTGTCACTAAAATTTAAGCATCAATTGATACCAAAGGAGACACCATGGTCCTTGTCACCCCTGAAAAAATAGCCTCGGTCATGGCGCTGTTCCCAGTGCCGCATTCGTTTGCCGAGCTGGACGACCTGGTTGCCCACGGGCTACCCAAGGACGCGCTGAAAGCCAGTGTGGACCGCGTGTGCGTGAGTGGCGAAGACCGCAAAAAACTCCTGTATCGCATCATTCCCGAGGCCACTTACAAGCGCCGGCGCAGCAACCTCACCGCCGATGAGTCCGAGCGGGCCGAGCGCCTGGCCCGGGTGTTTGCCACCACTGAATATGTCTGGAACTCAGAAGACGATGCGCGCGCGTTTTTAAGCACGCCCCACCCCATGCTGCAGGGCCGCACACCGCTGGATGTGTCCATGACCGAACTGGGTGCCCGCCGGGTTGAGGAGTTGCTCTGGAAACTCTATTACGGCATTGCGGCCTGATGCAGATCTACCGCATCGGGGACAGTCGGCATCCGCTGTGGGACGGCACTGGCGCAGCCATGGTGGGCGGGCGCTGGAACAGTCCGGGCCGCCCCGTCATCTATGGCTCTTTGAGTTACGCCTGCGCCATGCTGGAAATTCTGGTGCATGCCAATATTGGTCGCCTTCCCGCCACTCAGGTTTATGTGGTGGCTGAGCTGCCTGACAGCATCTCCTTCGAACGCCACACGGCCCAGTCCCTCCCCCGTGGCTGGGATGGCGACGACCCTTCGATAGCGCGACGTTTTGGGGATCAATGGCTGCAGGAAGCGCGCAGCGCTGTTTTAGTAGTCCCATCCCTTGTGGCCACTCTGGAATGGAGCGCCATCATCAACCCACTGCACGCCAGCGCAAAGGAGTTTTTGGTATCCCCAAGTCAAAAGGTCATCTGGGACCAGCGCCTGTTTAAGAATTATTAAAAGCATAGCTGCTCACACAATCAACACGACGGCTAGAGCCCAAAAAGCATTGAGAACCCACCCAAAGCCCTGACCCTCTTCCTCACCGCACCACCACCCAACCCCCATTGACCCGCCCACCCTCGCCGCCCACTTTGCCATTCCCGGGTGCCTGCGCTTCATGGAGATCGCAACCGGCCTGCCGATCATTGACATCGCCACACCGTTGGCCACCGCCCGCGCGGCCTTGCAGGGCGCGCAGGTACTGGCCTGGCGGCCCGATGGCATGCCGCCGGTACTATGGCTCTCGGATGCGGCGGTGTTCCAGCCCGGCAAAGCCGTGCGCGGCGGTATTCCGGTGTGCTGGCCGTGGTTTGGCGACCGGCCCGGCCACAACGCGCACGGGTTTGTGCGCACCCGCTTATGGGAACTGCGTGAAACCAGCCTCGATGCTGCAGACCGGGTTGCAGGGCTACGCGCCTGCACAGCAGACCGGCCCGGGGTCCACTTCACCGGCGAGACCGACCGCGTGTACCTCGACACCACCGCCGACTGTGTGATTGACGACGCCAACCAACAGCGCCGCATCACGGTGGCACCGGGCGAGTCGCATGCACCAAATATGCGGGTCAGTGTGGCGGGCACTGGTACATAACGCCTATTGCAGACGGGGGCGTTCATTCCCTGAATTCGCCCGGCCACCGACCACACCCGGCCTTGATGGGCTTGACACAAAACTGCTATTAATAAACAGCATGAGAGTCAATCAATACGCCGGCCAGAGAGCTGATTGTCCAATAAACACGGGGCCGCCAAGAGACCGGTCACCAGCACAAACGCCGCACCCGGGCTAGCATGTAGCGTTTGCTTTTCCCAACCGGTTCTTCCGAACCCTCTTATTCAAAAGATCTCATG
>CAZBKX010000566.1:0-3225 GCA_964492535.1 uncultured Rhodoferax sp.
CAAGTTCCTTGTTGGCAACCACCAGCTCGTTGGCCCGTTTTTCTTTCTCCTCGTTTTGCAAGACAAGTTCCTTGTTGGCAATCGCCAACTCGGCGGCCAGTTTTTCTTTGCCTTCCAACTTCTTGATCTCGGTAATATCCACAAACGTGATCACCACCCCATCGATCCTATTGTCGTGCGTACGATATGGCTGGATGGTTACCGAGAACCAGTCCCCTTCCAGGCTGGCAATCTGTGAATCCATTTTTTCCAGCGTGTGCAGAACTTCGCGGGCATCCTCAGCCAGTTTGGGGTAGAGCAACGCTGAGGCAATATCAGTGATCGGCCGCCCCTCGTCGCTGGGGATCAATTGAGTGATCTTGCTGGTCTGGCTGGTAAAGCGCCGCACGCGCAGGTTATTATCTAGAAACAAGGTGGCGATGTTGGTGCTTTCCAGAAGGTTCTGCATGTCGCTGGTCGTGCGCGCGAGTTCATCCATTTTGGCTTGGATTTCGCTGTTGACCGATAGCAATTCCTCGTTCATGGATTGCATCTCTTCCTTGGAGGTGGTCAGTTCTTCGTTGGTGGACTGCAACTCCTCGTTGGAGGACTGCAACTCTTCGTTGGTGGATTTGAGCTCCTCCTGGGTGGTCTGCATTTCTTCACGGGTGGACTTGGCTTCTTCGCGGGACTGCTGCAGCTCTTGCACCAAGGCCTCCAGGCGGGCACCGTCAGCCGCCCGTTCATCCAAGGGGCCCGCCGGCTTGCGTTGGCGGGGCGCTGCAACGTCATGAAAAACCACCAAAGCCATGCCGCGCAGCGCCGCAGGCTCATCCAGCGGCTGCACCACCACGTGCACATAATGCGACCCACCTTCCTGGGCAACCTTGATATTTCTCAGGTGGGTGACGGTCTTTTCCCGCATGGACCGGTGAAAGGCCTCGGTCAGGGCCTGATCCAGCCCAGCGCGGGCCATGGCAAAGAGGTTGATGTTGGGCTTGCCGATGGCGGGCTCCAGGTATTTGCCGGTCTTGCCACTGACATACAGCATATCGCCATGGCGCGTGACCAGCACCGCGGCGGGGGTGTATTGGTCCAGCAGCAGCTTTTCAACCAGCCCCTGTAGGGTCGACCCAAGCAGCAGGTCGTGGCTCGCAGGCGGCACGGGGCTGCCAGAGCGAACCGCCGAGCGCGTAAACGCCGCCGGAAAATCCATCGGCAAGCTGCTGCGCGCCTGTGTATCCAGGCGGCGGAAAATGCGGCTCTTGCCCGGCAAGGGCGCAAACCAGGCCGTGGCCTTGCCAATCGACTCCGCACTGCCCAGCACCAAAAAGCCCCCCGCAGCCAGGCTGTAATGAAAGAGCTGAATCAGCTTGTCCTGCAGCTCCGGCTCCAGATAAATCAGGAGGTTGCGGCAGCTCAGCAACTCGATCTTGGTGAACGGCGGGTCGACGATGATGTTTTGCTCGGCAAAAATTACCATTTCCCGGATCTCGTTACACACCCGAAAGCCGCTCGGCTCGTCCACAAAGAAGCGGCCCAGTCGTTTGGGAGACACATCGGCCTCAATGGTGCGGGCGTACAGGCCTGCGCGCGCAATGCCAATGGCGGCCTTGTCCAGGTCAGAGGCAAATATCTGCAGCGAATACCGGTGGGGCGGGTTCGCTTCTTCAATGGCCTCCTTGAAGATCATGGCCATCGAGTAGGCCTCCTCGCCGGTGGAGCAACCCGTCGACCAGGCCCGCAACACCGCGCCCTCCGGGTGGCTGGCGATCAGGGCGGGAATCACGTCGGTCTTGAGTTGTTCCCAAACCTCCGGGTCCCTGAAAAAGCTGGTCACCCCAATCAGCAGCTCGTTGAACAACAGTTCGGACTCAGGCGGATTTTCACGCAAGTAGCGCAAATAATCCGAGATGCGGGAGAGCTGATGCAGGCCCATGCGGCGCTCAATGCGCCGGGAGATGGTGCTTTTTTTGTACTCCGAGAAATTGTGCCCACTCTGGGCGTGCAGCAGGGCAATGACCTTGTCGAGCACCGCCAGGTCTTTTTGGTCGGCCTCGGCCTCGGTTTCGGCATAAGCGCCAAGCTGAATCCGCGCGACATAGGCCATGATTTTGGCCGGCAACTCTTCGGCCGGGGCCACCACATCGGCCACGCCGGCATCAATGGCACTGCGCGGCATGCTGTCAAATTGGGCAGTGGCGGGGTCCTGCACAAAGCAGGCGCCTGCGGCCTCCCGGATGGCGCGCAGGCCCAGCGTGCCGTCGGCCCCCATGCCCGACAGAATGACGCCAATGCTGTTTTGCTGGCGGTCAGCGGCCAAAGACTTGAAAAAATAGTCAATTGGCAGGCGCAGGCCACGGGGCACGGGCGGGTCCTGCAAATGCAGCACGCCTTGCCCGAGCAACAAATCGCGACCCCGGGGAATGACATAAACCTGATTCGGCGCCAGCATTATCTGCTCAGTCACCTCCTGCACGGGCATGGCGGTGCTCCGGCGCAGCAGCTCTACCAGCATGCCCTCGTGGTTCGGGTCCAGGTGCTGGACCACCACAAAGGCCATGCCGCAATCGGCGGGCACATGAGATAAAAACTGCTCCAGCGCAATCAGGCCTCCGGCTGACGCACCGATACCCACCACGGGGAACAGTCTTGACTCCGTTGAACTCTCATTTTTTTTCATTCACACATCCCTTGGTCTTCATCGGCACTCTTGACCGCCGAATAGTACCCGCTAGTTGCCCCCTAGGGCTCAATTCCCCGCTGAGTCATGAGCGCCTGGGCTCGCCCCACATCCTCAGGCGTGGAACGGTCCAGCAACACCGGGATCCGGGCCAAAGTCAAAACCTTGTGGGCCACATTGCCCAAAAACAGGGGTGACACCCCGCTGCGCCCGTGGGCACCCAAATAAATCAGGCTGCAGTCCTCCTGCCGGGCCGCATCCAAAATACCCTGCACCGGGTCAGTACTGAACTCCAGGCCGGTCCCCACGGCCACCCCCATGTCGGCACCCAACCCGGACACCAGGTCCAGGTAACGCTGGGCAATGGCGCGACACTGCGTCTCGTAATCAGCCTCGCTGGGGTATTCAAAGGGAATACCTCCCAAGTAGATGGGATACTGGTAGCTGGGAATGGAATGAAACACCACCACCCGGGCATCCATGCGCCGGGCAAACTCAAGCGCTTTGTATGCGGCTGCCACCGACAGCACCGAGCCATCGACGGGGACCAAAATCGTGCCAAA
>CAZBKX010000567.1:0-1558 GCA_964492535.1 uncultured Rhodoferax sp.
CGCTCATGGCCGAGGGCGTGACGACGATCGAGATCAAGTCGGGCTACGGCTTGTCGGAAGCGCACGAAGCACGCTGCCTGGCGGTGGCGCGCCGCCTCGGTCGCGAACTGCCGCTGAAGGTGTGCACGACCTCCCTCGCCGCTCACGCGCTGCCACCCGAATACGCCGGCCGCGCCGACGACTACATCGCCGACGCCTGCCACTGGCTGGCCGGCCAGCAGGCACAAGGCCTGGTCGATGCGGTCGACGCCTTCTGCGACACCATCGGCTTCACGCCGACCCAGACCGAGTGCATCTTCCAGGCCGCACGGCGGCTGGGCCTGCCGGTCAAGCTGCACGCCGAGCAGCTCAGCGACCAGGGCGGTGCCGCGCTCGCCGCGCGCTACGGCGCACTGAGCTGCGACCACCTCGAGCACCTTTCGGCCGACGGCATCCGGGCCCTGCGTGCGGCCGGCACCGTGGCCGTGCTGCTGCCCGGCGCGTACTACTTCCTGCGCGAAACCAGGCTGCCGCCGGTGGCCGCGTTGCGCGAAGCCGGCGTGCCCATGGCCATCGCCACCGACCACAATCCGGGCTCGTCGCCGTGCTCGAGCCTGCTGCTGATGTTGAACATGGCCTGCACGCTGTTCCGGCTGACGCCCGAGGAAGCCTGGCGCGGCGTGACCGTGCACGCCGCACGCGCGCTCGGGCTCGCCGACCGCGGCGTGCTCGCCGCCGGCCGACGAGCCGACTTCGTGGTCTGGGACGCCGGGCACCCGCGGGAGCTGGCGTACCGCTTCGGCCACAACCCCTGCCTGCGCGTGGTCCACGGCGGCGTGGAGAGAATGCCCCCATGAGCGAAACCGTCTACACCCTGCACCGCGGCACGCGGCCCTTGCTCGTCAGCCTGCCGCACGTCGGCACGGTGATCCCGGCCGACCAGCAGGCGCGCTACACCGAGCGCGCGCTGGGCGTCGAGGACACCGACTGGTTCCTCGACCGTCTGTACGGCTTTGCCGCCGGCCTGGGTGCCAGCCTGATCGTGCCGCGATACAGCCGTTACCTGGTCGACCTCAACCGGCCCAGCGAGAACACGCCCATGTACGCCGGCCAGAACAACACCGAGCTGTGCCCGACGCGACACTTCACCGGCGAGGCGATCTACCGCGCCGGCCAGGCGCCGGATGAGGCCGAGATTCGCCGCCGCGTGGCGATGGCCTGGCAGCCGTATCACGATGCGCTGCGCGACGAGTTGTCGCGCATCCACGCGCAGCATGGGCACGTCGTGCTGTTCGACGGCCACAGCATCAAGAGCGAGCTGCCCTGGTTGTTCGAGGGCCGCTTGCCGCACATGAACCTGGGCACGGTGGGCGGCACGAGCTGCGCACCCTCGCTGCGCGACGCGCTGGCGGCCGTGTTCGCGGCGCAGGCGAGCTACACGCACATCATCGACGGCCGCTTCAAGGGCGGTCACATCACGCGCCAGTGCGGCCGCCCGCAACAGGGCGTGCACGCCGTCCAGCTGGAGATGTGCTGGCGCGCCTACATGGAAGAGACGCCGCCCTTTCGCTGGCACGAG
>CAZBKX010000568.1:0-2213 GCA_964492535.1 uncultured Rhodoferax sp.
TGGTGGGCAGCAGCGGCATTCAGCGCACGCTGCGGTTTGTTCAGCATCTGCCGTCGCTGGGTTGGGAGCCTCTGGTACTTACAGCCCACCCGCGCGCCTACGAAGAGTCCAGTGATCACCTGCTGGCCGACGTGCCCGCGGGAACAGTGGTGCACCGAGCACTGGCATTTGATGCGGCACGACACTTTCAGATAGGCGGGCACTACCTGGGCTGGATGGCGCGCCCCGACCGGTGGTCGAGTTGGAAGTATTTCGCCATCAGAGAGGGACTCAAGCTGATTGAGATGCTCAAGCCCGATGTGATTTGGTCCACCTACCCAATAGCAACCGCCCATGTGATTGCATCTGCCTTGCAGCGAAAAACCGGGATTCCCTGGGTTGCTGATTTTCGGGACCCAATGGCGCAGCCGGGTTACCCATCGGACCCACGCACTCGGCAGTGCTACCTTGGAATCGAGGCTGATGCGATGGAGCGTGCCAGCTATAGTGTTTTCACCACCCCTGGTGCAGCGCGCGTTTACAAGGAGCGCTACCCTGAGCGTGCCAGCCGCATCCGGGTGCTGGAGAACGGCTTCGACGAAGAGAGTTTCTCGGTTGCGGCTCAGATGGCGCCGCCTATTCAGCGAGGCACTGCAGTAACGGGTCCCTTGTTGTTATTGCATAGTGGCGTTGTGTACCCCACGGAGCGTGATCCAAGCCATTTTTTTGAGGCACTGGCCCGACTCAGGAAAAACCGATTGTTGAGCCCCGCCGACCTGCGCATTCGATTTCGGGCTGCTGTGCATGAAACCTTGCTGCGACAGTTGGCAACAGATCATGGCGTTCAGGATTTCATTGATGTTTGCCCGGCGATTCCCTACCGCGAGGCCTTGGCAGAAATGATGACTGTTGATGCGCTATTGGTCATGCAGGCCAGCAATTGCAATGCCCAGATTCCAGCCAAAATTTACGAATATCTGCGCGCTTCCAAGCCTATATTGGGACTGACCGATCCAGCTGGCGATACAGCCAGTGTCCTGCGTGCTGCAGGCCTTGATAGCATCGTAGCCTTGAATTCTGCAGGCGATATTGCCCGGTTGCTACCGACCCTGGTTCGAGACTGGCGTCAGGGGCGAGGCGTCTTGCCGCAGGCGCTGGCGGTGCAGCAAGCCTCCCGCTATGGTCGTGCACAAGGTCTGGCGGCTTTGCTGGAGCAAACCAGTGCTGTTACTGCACTCCCCATTCTGGATTGATACAAGCGCTTGAGAAACATCAAGGTCCAAAGTTTGTTTCTTTTTAGACTCAATTTTTGTTTGTAACAAGCAGACGAGCAGACAAGGCCCATGTGGATTGGTGGGCCACCTGGCCGCCTTGAACAGGGATTGCAGGATGAAAATAGCGTGTGCTGAGTTGCTGGAGGTTTTCGCCTCTTGTTGTTTGCATGAGACTTGTTGTCGTTGGCAGAGTGCCGCTTCCTGCCCGTTGCGCTGAGCCATGCGCACCCTTCCTTGGACTGTGTTCCCTAAAGGAGTCATGGTCAGCGTGTTGATGGCTGGATTGGTTTTGGCTTCGATCTGGATCCCCGAATTCGCTCATTGGTATGTGAAGCCGGCGCTCCCCACTTTGGCGGAGGTGGACAGGGCCCGCACGCTACCGCAACAAAGCACGCTGGACGAAGTCGCGACGATGTACTTGGGTGCTGTGGCGATAGACCCGGCCCGTGTGGTCTATTCTGCGGAGCAAATACTTCGGGGCAGTCTGAATTTGCCGGGCTTTGCCCCCATGCCATTGACATTGCCATTCTCACCGGAGGATTTGGTGCGGGGACTGCCTACCTTTCAACTGGCGGTGGCTTCGTTGGTGTCTGCAGATGTTCTGCTTGACGCCTATCGTCTGACGGGACGTGAGGAGTATTTTCAGCAGGCGCGTGAAATGATCGTTGGCTTTGCGCGCCATGAAGCCGCGCAGTGGCTTGATCAGGGCTTGATGTGGAATGACCATGCAATTGCTGCACGCATACCCGTATTGGTCAAGTTTTGGGTGCGTTACCGGGTGCACCCCACGTTTGACTCCGAGGTGGGTCAGACGGTTCTCAACCTTGTGTCGCGCAGCGCCAGATTGCTGGCCAAGCCTTCGTTTTACGCTTGGCGCACAGGCCACGGGATCGTCAGCAATGTTGCGTTGATGCAAATAGCCGTTGCTTTTCCAGCATTGGCCGAAGTTGCCTCCATCCG
>CAZBKX010000569.1:0-2164 GCA_964492535.1 uncultured Rhodoferax sp.
ATCCATCCAGGCGGTGCTCTTGTCGAGTTGGGCTTGACGTTTGAGTTGCTCGTCTTCTGTACAGTTTTTACTGACGCTCGGTGCCAAGGCCTTCAAGGCTCTGCGCAGACTCTCGTCGCTGATGATGCGGGTCATGGCCACCGGGGTTCGACAGATATCACACCCCAATCGTCACGAACCCCAATGAAATCAACGGTTTTCACTGTTTAAAAACCAATTATGTAATGGCGCGATTCTTGGTTTGCTCATAAGTCAGAAATATAGGAGACAGATGGATGGATGGCTGGCCAAGCATCCTCGAATCACCATGCACTTCACACCCACCAGCGCTTCGTGGCTCAACATGGTGGAGCGGTTTTTCCGTGACATCAGCGAAAACCGGCTACGTCGGGGCGTGTTCACCAGTGTGCAAGAACTCACCACCGCTATTGATGAATATGTCGCTCACCACAACATCAACCCCAAGCCATTCATCTGGACAAAAAGCGCACGCGACATCTTGCAGAAGGTCATTCGCGGCAACAACAACTTAAGTTCCAAACAGAATGCAACACTACACTAGCCCTTTGCTTCGCTCGTAAACGCTTCTTCAAGTTGGACAACAAAGGCGTGCGTGATGACGGGTAAATGTCGTCCAGCCAAGCTCGCCAAGACCAAACTGCCTTTAGGGAAACCCCGGTCTTCAATTTCCCGAGAGACGAGTTCTCCATGGTTAAACACTGCACCGATGGAAACCTGAAATGAAATCGACTGCCCGTCATAGAGGCAGTTCCGTAAAAATTCGAAGCTATTGCTTTCAATGACCGGCTTCAACTTCACAGAACTTCGCACCAGGAATCGTTCCAGGAGTTGTCGACCTGCCGTGTTTTGGTCGGGCAGGGCAAGGGGATACTCTGCGCAATCGCGAAGGCGCAGTCCTTCCTTTTGTGTCGCCAGCGGATGGCTTCGATGCATGAGCGCCAGCAGCTTTTGCTCCGCGACCGCGATTCGCCTCACGTCGGGCTCAGGCGCCAAGTTAAACACCAACGCAAGGTCGGACTCGTAAGCCCTGAGCGTCGCCAGGGCATGCAAATGATCACCAACATGCACCTCGAAGGCTACTTCGGGGTGCGCCAAGCGAAATAACGCCACTGCACGTGGCAAAAACGTTGCTGCCACCGCCTGACTCGCCACGACTCGCACAGTTCCGCGCCGCAGACCCTTCAGCTCCTCAATCTGCGACAACACCTGCTCAAGTTCGGTGTTGCGCGAACGAACATAACCGATGAACAGCTCGCCCGCCGCCGTGAGCCGCATCCCGCGAGGCAGTCGCTCAAACAGCGGTGTACCAATCTCCTCCTCAACATCCAGGAGTCGACGGTTCACGGCAGACGCCGCCACGTGCAAGCGCTCAGCTGCCTTGCTGATTGACCCGCTGCGAGCAATCTCGTCGATGTATTTCAGAAAACGCAAGTGGTTCATGGGCGAACTCGAGGACGTTGGGTTGTTTTTAAATTAGACCCCCCGATGGTGCCACGATTGCCATGCCGAAACGGCATCTCAGAACACGTCATTTGATACAGCTTGGCATCGCATTCCGGCACGATCAATGCGTCTACCCAAGGCATGAACCTAAAAACCAGCCCCTCCCGAGCCGCCGCGCTCCAATCTCGTGCACCAGACGCACCGCACGCACTGAAAAGTGACGCGTTCGGGCCGGCTGCGCACAATGCTTGGGCCATGGATGACGCTGGAGTGAGCTTGGTGCGAGCCCCCATAGAACCGAAGGCGCTTCGCTTTGATGCCAAACCGCAGGGCATTGAGATCGATATCGCGCGCAGTGCAGTGGTCGTGATCGACATGCAAAATGACTTCTGCCATCCTGAAGGATGGTTCGCCCAAAAGGGCTTGAGCCTGGTCGCAACGCGTGAGCCCATACCCGTGCTTCAAAAACTACTGCCGGCATGGCGAACGGCGGGTGGCAAGGTCATATGGCTGAACTGGGGCATACGCGCCGACCGCCTCAACCTGAGCCCGACGATCCAATTCAAGGGAAAGAAAACGCCGGACGGTGTCGGTTACGCGGAGCGCTCGCCGATCGATCGAGGCCCGTCACTGGTGCGCGGCGAATGGGGCGCGCAGGTCGTCGAGGAACTCGTCGTCGAAGCTGACGACATCACGGTCT
>CAZBKX010000570.1:0-2163 GCA_964492535.1 uncultured Rhodoferax sp.
TCCCTGATCTCCGGCGGAACAATCACCCCGCCGCCCCCGCCAAACACCTGAATGTGCGAACCACCCCAGCTCTTGAGCAGGTCCACCATGTATTTGAAGTACTCCACATGCCCGCCCTGATACGAGCTGATGGCAATGCCCTGCGCGTCCTCCTGCAGGGCGGCCGTCACCACCTCGTCCACACTGCGGTTGTGCCCCAAGTGAATGACCTCTGCGCCCATGCCCTGCAGGATGCGTCGCATGATGTTGATGGCCGCGTCGTGGCCGTCAAAGAGAGAAGCCGCAGTCACAAAGCGCACCTTGTGCGTGGGGCGGTAGTTGGCGAGGGCCTTGAATTCGGCGGACAGGTCGGTCATGGAAAAAGCTCCTGGGGTAGCGGGGCGAACAAGCCGCCAAATCAAAGTTTCCGGTATCAGAAACCAGCGGGCTGACTTGACGTTGACGTAAACGTCAATCTTACCGTTTTTGCAAAACAAAGGGCGCTTTCGCGCCCTTTGTTTGTTGGATCGACGCAGCGCAAGCCGCCTATTTGTAAAGCACCTGGGGCAGCCACATGCCAATGGCCGGGAACTGGTACAGCAAGATGATCGCAAATACCTGAATCCCCATGAAAGGCAGCATGCCCGCAAAAATCTGGTTCAGCGTCACGTGCGGCGGACTCACGCCCTTCAGGTAAAAAGCGGCCATGGCCACGGGTGGGCTCAGGAACGCGGTCTGCAAGTTGAGCGCGACCAGCAGGCCAAAAAACAGCGGATCAATCCCAAAGTGCGGCAGCAAGGGGATGAAGATCGGCATGAAAATCACGATAATCTCGGTCCACTCCAGCGGCCAGCCCAGCAAAAAGATCACCACTTGCGCCAGGATCATGAACTGCACCGGTGTCAGGTCCATGCCTAGCACCCAGGTGTTGATCAAGTCCTGCCCGCCCAGCAAGGCAAACGCGGCCGAGAAAATGCTGGAGCCGACAAACAGCCAACACACCATCGCGCTGGTCTTGGCGGTCAAAAACACCGACTCCCGCAACACGGTCATATTCAATCGCCGATAAGCACCTGCCAGCAGCAAGCCGCCCAGAGACCCCATGGCGGCCGCCTCGGTCGGCGTGGCCAGACCAAACACAATACTGCCCAGCACCGCCATGATCATGATCGCCAGCGGGAAGAAGGACCCGAGCAGCATCTTGAAAATCTCCAGCCGGGCGAAGCTGAAATACGCGTAAAACAGCACCAATGCCACCGCACAGCTAGCCAGAGCGATCCAGAAATTGGCCGGCACAGGCAAGCGCTCGACCGCGGCCACAGGTGCTGGTGCAGCTGCAGCAGGTGCTGCGCTGGGCTTGACATCGTCTTTGGGCACGCTGACCGCTGCAGCCGGTGCCGCTGAACCCATCTCGGCCGGAGGCTCGGCCAAGCCCACCTCTTGCTCAGGCTCCTGCAGCCCGCTGGACTCCGTGCTGACCTCGTCAGACGAGCCAAAGCCAGCGCTGCCCATGGCGACTACGCCTTCCGTGTCTTCCACCGGCAGTGGCGCTGTCACTTTGAGGAAAACCGCGCCCATCACAAACACCACGGTCAGCAACGGCAGCAGCGCAATCACCATGTGGTTGAGCAGCTCACGCATGGGAACCGCCGCATTGCGCTTGCCCTTGATGGCGCCCATCAGCCCAGGCAACACCTTGTTGCTGACGTTGGCAGAGACGATTTCCGCGAACTCAGGCAAGGGAACGCGGCGGTCTTCGGCCGACATCGGCGGGGCCAGATGGGGTTTAAGCTTGGCCAGGATGATCACGTAGACGATATACAAACCCGCCAGCATGAGGCCCGGAAAGAAAGCGCCCGCATACAGCTTGACCACCGACACGCCAGCGGTCGCGCCGTAAACAATCAACATGACTGAAGGCGGAATCAAAATACCCAGGCAACCGCCTGCCGTGATGGCACCCGCCGACAATTGCACGCTATAGCCTGCACGCAGCATGGCGGGCAAGGCCAGCAAGCCCATCAGAGTAACCACGGCGCCCACAATACCGGTGGCAGTGGCAAAAATGGCACAGGTGATGATGGTTGCAACCGCCAGCGAACCCGGCACCCGCGCGGTGGCCAGATGCAAACTCTTGAACAGCTTCTCAATCAGGTTGGCTCGCTCAATCAGGTAGCCCATGAA
>CAZBKX010000571.1:0-5798 GCA_964492535.1 uncultured Rhodoferax sp.
GCGCTGGCCTGTTGCTCAGTACGAGCAGACAAGTCGTTGTTACCTTGAGCGATCTCGGCGCTTGCTGTCTCGACACCCTCGGCACCCCCTCGAACATTGGCCACTACGCGAGCCAGGCTGTCGCGCATGGCTGCCAGTGCCGCCATCAGGCTGGTGCTGTCACCCGCCTGCAGCGCTATGTGGGCTGTCAGGTCCCCGCCCTCCAGGGTTTTGACCGCATTCATGGCGACGGCTGGCTCCCCGCCCAGTTGGCGCATCACGCTGCTGGTCAGCCCAAAGCCCAGCAGACCGGTCACCACCAACAAAACCAATCCACCAAACATCAGGGTATTTGTTGTTACCGATGCGGTAGAAGCCAGTGACGCCGAACGCATCTCCAACAGATCGGCTTCTGCCTTGTGGAACTCCGCAACTCCGCTGCGAAACGCGTCCATCGCGGCCTTATCCTTGGCAGCGGCGAACTCCTTGAACAAGTCTTCCTGCGAACCCTTACCGGCCGTGACGTCGCGGCGCAATGTGCTCAGCGAATTGGCCACCTCCATAAATTGCTTGTGGTTTGCCATCAGCTTGTCCAGGCGAGCTTGCTGCGCGGCGTTGTCCGATGTCAGCTTCCTGGCTTCATTGAAAGCAACGCTGAAGCCTTGTTGACCCTGCTTGAACGGATCAAGAAACTTTTCGTCCCCACTGGCGACAAAACCTCGCAAGCCGGTCTCGATGTTGACCATATCGAGCAACATCTTTTCAGATTGCTGCATCACGTGGTAGGTGTGGGTGCTCCAACGTACTGTTTCGAGTAATTTTCCGGTGTTGACCAGGGCCACGCTGATCAGCGCCCCCATGATCACCAGGATCGCCGCGAAGGTGAGGGCAAGTTTCTTTTTAAGTGTCCATTGATCAAACATCAGCTATGTCCCCAGGGTAAATATTATGAATACGCGTCGCTGCCCCTACAGCATAAACCAACATTGTTCCCAACAGACTCCACCAGCTTGATGAACTTTTTGCTTGCAATTCCTTTGCCGCCCGGCTGGACACTCAAGCCGCCCGCAACACCACATCGACCTGCGCCCCACCACCAGGCGCGCGTGACACGCGCAGCTCACCCTGGTGGCTGGCGACCAGATCGCGCACCACGGCCAACCCGATGCCGTGGCCGGGCACCTGTTCATCCAGGCGCACCCGCCGCCCGGGCACGGCTTGCTCGTCAGCAAAGCCAGGGCCGTCGTCGATGATGCGGATGCACAGGGCTTGGTCTTGCAGCCACACACGGCTTGAGACCGCGCTGCGGGCCCATTTGGCCGCGTTGTCCAGCAGATTGCCCAGCAGTTCAAAGGCATCGCCTTCATCCAGGCGCCAGCTCAACCCGGGCGCGCAGTCCACCGTAAAGGTCAGGTTCTTGTCCAGGTAAACCTTGGCCAGCGTGCCCTGAATCCGTTGCACGATGGGCGCCAACGCCAGCTGCGGGCCCAGGCGCGCTGCGCCACTGGCGCCAGCGCGGCCGAGCTGGTGCATGACGATGCCGTCCATGCGGGTGACTTGCTGCGCCACCATGGCGGGCAGTTGGTCGGGCTCATCCAACGTGGCGCGTAAGGCGGCCAGCGGTGTTTTGAGGCTGTGGGCGAGGTCGTCCAGCGCCTCCTTGTAGCGGGTTTGGCGCGCGCGTTCCTGGTCAATCAAACCATTGAGGTTGTGGGTGAGTCCGGCCAGTTCGCTCGGGTAGCTTCCCTCGACCTTGCCCTGCTCGCCTTGTTCAATGCGCTGGATTTCACGGGCCATGCCGCGCAAGGGCGCCAGGCCCCAGCGCAGCAACAGCGCCTGGGTGAGCAGCAACAAGAGCGCTGTGCCGCCCAGCCAACTCAGCAAAGTGCGATCGAACGCCCGTAACTCGCGGCTCAAGGCCGAAGCGTCTTCAAGCACCGAGAACACCAGTGGCGCCGTGCGGTCGTTGTCAGACCAATTTACGGCGTAGCTGGCCGCCAAAAATACCGTCCCCGGCGGCGAGGCGCTGCCTTGTCCGGCCGCCGGCGCCGCCACCACCTCAAACTTCCACTGCCCGATGGCCAGACGACGCTGAAACGGCAGAGCCGGTCCAGCCTGGGCGCTTGGTAATGGCGACACCCCCGGCGACAAAGCAGCGGGGCTCAGCCCCAGCGTGGACAAGGACTGCCATTCCTGGTTGTTATCGAGATTGGCGATATTGGCGTACAGGCCAGAGGCGGGCAGGGACAAGCGGGGCTCCGCCAGCGCAGCGGGCATGAGCAGCGAGCCCCGGGCATTGAGTTCGGCCCCGGCCATCAACAGGTACACCGTGGTTTGCAAGCGGGCAAAACGGGCGGCACGCACGCTGTCGGCGTGGGCTTGCTGCACCGCCCAACCGGTCCCGGTCAGAAAGGCCAGCAGTACCAGCGCAGCGCCCAGCCCCAGCCGTGCGCGAATGGACAGGGGTGGTTTCACTGCATCACAAAGCGGTAGCCGCGCCCGCGCAGGGTCTCGATGGGCACCCGCGTCCCGTCGGGATCGAGCTTGCGGCGCAGCCGCCCTACCAGCACTGCCAGCACGTTGCTGTCCCGGTCTTCGTCGTGCGGGTACAAATAATCCGACAACTCCTGCTTGCTCACCACCCGGGCGCGCTCGCGCACAAGAAATTCAAGCACGCGGTACTCGAAGGTGGTGAGTTCCAGTGCCTCGTGGTTCAGCCGCGCGGTCTGGGCTGAAAAATCCAGCTCCAAGGCCCCCAGTGTGAGCACATCGGAGGTGGCTTTGAGTGAGCGTCGCAGCAGCGCCTTGACCCGTGCGGCCAGCTCCGGGTATTCAAACGGCTTGACCAAATAATCGTCAGCCCCCGCCTCCAGCCCGGTCACCTTGTCTTGCCAGCTGCCACGCGCGGTCAGAATCAGAATCGGCAGCGTGCGGCCCTCGGCGCGCAAGGTTTGCACCACTGTCAGGCCATTCACCTTGGGCAGTCCGAGGTCGACAATGGCCAGGTCCAGCGGGTACTCCCTGGCCTGAAAGAGGCCGTCTTCCCCGTCCACAGCCAAATCGACCCGGTAGCCATCGGCTTCCAATTGGCGCTTCAGGCCGAGTCTCACAATGGCATCGTCTTCAATCAACAGCAAGCGCATGCGGTCCCCGTTTCAACTGGCAACTACAGCGTGCGCCCGCTGGCGACGTCAATCAACACCAGCCTGACCTCGCCCTGGGGTGTGAGCACCTTGACGCGCCAGACCGGCCGGCCCTCGCGCTCAATCCTCTCGACGGCCAGCACCCGCCCGCCCGTGGCTCGCTGCGCCAGGCTGGTGGCGTCATCACGGCTGACATCGGCCCAGGCAGGCGGGGCCAATGCCATCAGGAGAACGGCGAAGAGAGAGAGCAAAGGTTTCATGGCGCGGTGAAGCTTGGTCAATCAATACAGGTGCATCGTACCCGCCCCCAGGCGTCGGGCTAGCGTTCAATCGGGTCCACCGTCACCCGCACCGCCAAGCTCTGACCAGGATGGTTGCGCATGAAAGTGGTGTACTGCTGGCCATGGTAGTCATAGGTCACGCGGTAGCCGGTGAGGCGGGTTTGGGTGTCGTTCACCGTACGGCAGCGCTGGACTTCTCGCTGGGCGTTTTCATACTGACCGTTACCGTATTGACCCTGGGCATACTGACCGCGTGGGTCGCCCTGGTTGCGATTCTCAATGCGATCCCCGGTGATGGCGCCCAGCACCACACCCAGAGCGGTGGCCGCATCTTTGCCACTGCCCCCGCCAATCTGGTTACCCAGCACGCCGCCTGCCAGTCCGCCCACGATCGCACCGCCGTACTGGCGGGCCTGCGGCTCGCGACCGTAATGGTTACCTCGCTCAGGCACCCACTGGCTGGTGCATTCGTTGCGTGGCTGGATGACGTTCTCGTACTGCGGGTCCACATTGCGCACACGGGCCTGGTCGACAAAGGTCTGCGCCTGGGCGCCCAGCACACCTGCAGTCAACACACCTGCAATGACAAGACGTTTCATGAAAGCTCCTTGGGTTGGTATGGAGCGTAGTGTGCGGCGCTTTGCATGAACGAACGCTGAACCAAACGCAAATACTGCACCCTGCGTTCCTTACGCGTTGCGAACAATCACTCCATCCAGCGAGGCAGCGCCCGAGCGCACCAGATCGTTCACCAGCGACCCCACCCATTCAGAAAACGCGCGGTCGGCAAAGTGGGTGGCATGAATCATTGCAAAGTACGGGGTGGCCTGCGCCCAGGCCACCAGGGTGGCCAGCTTGACGCTTTGCACCTCCAGCAAGCGGAACTTGACCAGCACCTTGGCCGCGTAGTTGATGTGCTTTTCGGGGCTATTCACAAAACCAGCCAAGCGCTCGCGCGCCACGGCAATGGCGGGCGCCACCTCACTGAACGCCGGGCCGTGGCCGGGGATCACGGTCAAGGGTTTCAGGGACTCAATCAGATCGATGGTCTTGCCCACCGCCTCGAACGCATCCACCCCTTCCAGCTCGGGGAACACCACCCCAAAGCCGCGCTCCCACAAAGCATCGGCCGAGATCAGCAGGCGAGACTCGGGCTCAAACAACACCACCGAGTGCGGGTCGTGCCCCGGTGCTGCGTGGATCTGCCATTGCATGCCGCCCAGGCGAATTTCGGTGTCGGGCACCAGCACGGCATCAAAGCCAAACTGCGGGCAGCTCTGGCCGGTGGGCGCGTAGGTAAGCGTTTTGGCGTCCCAGGTACGCACATGCTCGGACAAGCCGGGCGGAATAAAGGTGGTCATGCCGGGGTAGGCCTTTTGCAGCGCGGCGTTGCCACCGCAGTGGTCGCTGTGCAAATGGGTATTGACCAGCACATCGAGGTTATCGCCGTCCAGCGCGTCATCCAGCAGCGCCAGGGTCTGCGCCGAGTGGGTGACGTAGCCGCTGTCAATCAGCGCCGAGCCTTCGGCACTGTCAATCAGGATGTTGTTGGACGACAGCCAGCCACGCTCAAACAAGGTGATGTTGGAAGGAAGGGCTGAGCGCTGCGTGGATGTTGGCGTTGGCGTGGACATGAGTCACTCCGGTGAGGGGCTGGGGGCAGGGGGCAGGGGTGGCAGAACTTGCCAAGATGAGCAGAATTGTCTCACCGGCCCGGCCAGCGCCCCAGGCGACAGCGATCAACACGCCAAGCGCCGGCTTGGGGGTATGCTGACGAGCCCGGTTTACGCCAGGAACCCACGCGACCGTTGAGCCGTGGGTTTCCCGTTCACACCCACTCAGGAGATATGCACCATGCTTCAACCCAGCCTCATGATGGACTGCCCGTTACTGGTCTCGAACATCATCGAACATGCCGCCGCCCAGTTCGGCAGCGTGGAAGTAGTTTCGCGCGAGACGCACGGGCCCCTGTTCAGAACCACCTACGCGCAATGCGCCGCACGCTCGCGCCAACTGGCCAACGCCCTCAAGGGCCTGGGGCTGGAGCCCGGCAGTGCCGTAGGCTCCATTGCCTGGAATAACCACCGCCACCTGGAAGCGTATTACGCTGCATCGGGCAGCGGCATGGTGATGCACACTTGCAACCCCCGCCTGCAAGCCCAGCAACTCATCTACATCATCAACCACGCAGAAGACCAGGTGGTGCTGTTTGACACCACCTTTGCCCCGCTGGTCAAGGGCATTGCCGCGCATTGCCCCCAGGTGAAGGCCTGGATCTGCCTGAGCGGCTCGGCCAACACCGTGGCCATTGACGGCGTGGCCAATGTGCTGTGCTACGAGGAATTCATCGCCCCACACAGCGAGCAGTTCGAGTGGCCCCAGTTTGACGAGCGCA
>CAZBKX010000572.1:0-15124 GCA_964492535.1 uncultured Rhodoferax sp.
CCATGACATCAAAATGGATCCAGTCGCTGCCAGCGGCGATCACATTTTTGAGCTCTTCACCCAGGCGGGCGAAGTCGGCGGAGAGGAGGGAGGGGGCTATACGGTAGGTCATGGCGTCAGTTTACCCATTTGGCCCTGCAATTTCGATTCAGGATAGCATCACGGGATGTCCAAATACCACTTCAGAGTTGAAGTTGCTCCCCAGTATCTGGCCGAGCAATCTGCCCCGCAGCAGGGCTTGTATGTCTTTTCATACACCGTCACCATCACCAACGTGGGCGAGGTGGCGGCGCAGGTGATTTCGCGCACCTGGAACGTCAATGACGCCAATGGGCACACCGAGCGCGTCAAGGGTCTGGGGCTGGTGGGGCAGCAGCCGCTGCTCAAGCCGGGCCAGAAGTTTGAGTACACCAGCGGCACGCGCCTGCGCACGCCCACCGGTACCATGCATGGCAGCTTTTTTTGTGTGGCTGACGATGGCGAAAAATTTGACACCGACGTGCCCATGTTTGTACTGGACGCCCTGAGCGCCAGCGGCGGCACACGGACGCTGCATTGAAGGGGTGCTGGATGACCCGTCAATACGATTTACCTGACTTACTGGATGCCCTGAACCCCGATGCCGAGATGGTGCAGCGCCATCTTTGGCTGATTTCTCTTGTTGAATGGCTGCGGGGCAACCGGCACAGCGTGCCTGCGGCCTTGTCTCGTCTGGCCTTGTTGCTGGATGCCATGCAGGCCCGCCCGGAGCTGAGGTCGCGATTGCAGGACTGGTGGCGGCGCTTGCTGGAGACGGTGGACGGCACCACCTTGTTGGCCGACTACGGTTTTTCGTCCAGAAGTGCCTTCATCAGCGAATTTGCCGAGCGGGTTCGCCTCAAAATCTTGCCTGGCACGCCCGAAACCGTAGATGCCTCGGCCCTGTTTTCGCTGGTGTTTTCCGACCCTTTTGATGCCGAGTGGCTGGCCGCGCTGGACGAGCCGACGCTGGCGCGCATTGCCGACTTGCTGCAGCCTCAATCTTCACCGGACGCCCCCCATGTGGCGCTGGTGATCACGCCCTGGCAGGCCACGGTGCTGGAAGCCATCACGTTTTGTGCCAGCCAGGTGAGTGCCACCGGGTTTTCGCCCGAATTGCGCCTGCGCATGAGTGAATCCGCCCGGGACGCAGGCCCGTTTCACACCCTGGTGCACGACGTGGAGGCCATGCGTCAGGCCTTTTTGCGATCGCCCCAGTGCGACAGCGACGAGCGCCAGGCGGCACAACAGGCGCTGCGCGAGCGGCTGGAGGCCTGTCGCAGCGCGGCGGCCTCGGTCTACACCCACCTGGATGCGCATGGTATCTCGGTCAATCTGGTGTTCCAGTTGCGTCAACTGCGCGAGCGGGTGCTGCGCATCCGCACGCTGCTGGACTGTTTGATCTCCAGCAGCCCGGCCCAAAGCACCCAGCGACTGATGGCGATTTTGGTGCTGGTGGGCCAGGACCGGCGCAGCGTGCGGGCGCTCATCACCGCCAACTCCTCCATGCTGGCCTCCAAGGTGGCCGAGCGCAGCTCCGAGACCGGCGAGCATTACATTACCCGCACCAAAGCCGAGTACACCACCATGCTGGGCAATGCCGCCGGTGGTGGCGCGGTGATGTCGGTCACCACCTTGATGAAGTTCATGGTGGTGGGGCTGGGTTTGTCGGCGTTTTGGGGCGGGTTCTTTGCCGGCATGAACTACGCGTTGAGCTTTGTGCTGATCCAGCTCCTGCACTGGACCGTGGCCACCAAGCAGCCCGCCATGACCGCCCCGGCCATGGCCGCCAAGCTCAAGGACCTCACCGCGCCGGACGCCGTGGATACTTTTGTGACCGAAGTCACCCATCTGGTGCGCACCCAGGTGGCGGCCATCGCCGGCAACCTGGCGCTGGTAGCGCCCTGTGTGCTGCTGCTCAACGCCGTGATCTGGGTGGCCTTTGGCTCCCCGATGATCGATGTGGACAAGGCCCACTATGTCCTGCACAGCCTCAACCTGCTGGGGCCAACCGCCCTGTTTGCCGCGCTCACCGGCGTCTTGCTGTTTGCGTCGAGCATCATTGCGGGCTGGACCGAGAACTGGTTTGTATTGCACCGCCTGGACTCGGCCATGCGCTACAACCCGCGGATTACCGCAGTTTTGGGCGTGGCGCGGGCGGCGCGCTGGTCACGCCTCATGCGCGACAACATCTCGGGCCTGGCGGCCAATATTTCGCTCGGGATGATGCTGGGCCTCACGCCGGCGTTTGCCACCTTCTTTGGCCTGGGGCTGGATGTGCGCCACGTGACCCTGTCGACCGGCCAACTGGCGGCGGCAGGGGCCACACTGGGGCTTCAGGTGTTCTTGTTGCCGGCGTTCTGGTTGTGCGTGGCGGGCTTGGTGTTGACCGGGCTTCTGAATGTGGGGGTGAGTTTTTACATGGCCTTTCGGCTGGCCCTGCGGGCCCACAATGTCAGCGGTGTGGACCGCTCGCGCATTGGCCGTGCCATTCGCGCCCGCGCCCGAACCGACCTGCGCAGCTTTTTTTGGCCGGTGAAGAGCGCCCTGGCCGAGGCTGCGCCAACGCCCACCTCCGAGAAGCCGCATGGGTGAATTCGACCTGATTGCGCGGTATTTCAAGCGCCCCGCGCGCCAGGCTGTGCTGGGCGTGGGAGACGATTGTGCGCTGTTGCAGCCCACCCCAGGCACCCAGCTGGCCATTTCTTGCGACATGCTGGTGCAGGGGCGCCACTTTTTTGCCGATGTGGACCCGCGCACCCTGGGACACAAGGCGCTGGCTGTCAACCTGAGTGACCTGGCCGCCTGCGGTGCGCGCCCGCTGGCCTTCACTCTGGCGCTGGCCTTGCCAAGCGCGGATGAAGCCTGGCTGGCCCCGTTTTCCGAAGGCCTGCTGGCACTGGCCGACGCCCACGGCTGCGAGCTCGTGGGGGGCGACACCACCCAAGGCCCGCTGAACATCTGCATCACCGTGTTTGGCGAGGTGCGGGTGGTGGCGGGCCGGTCTCAGGCGCTGTTGCGCTCAGGGGCCCAAGCGGGTGATGATGTGTATGTGAGCGGCACGCTGGGCGATGCCCGGCTGGCCTTGGAGGCGCTGCAGGGCAAGATGTTGGTACCTACTGAAGTGCTGGCGGCGGCCCGGTGGCGGCTGGAGTGCCCGACCCCGCGTGTGGCGCTGGGTTTGGCGTTGCGCGGTGTGGCCACGTCGGCCTTGGATGTCAGCGACGGCTTGCTGGGTGACTTGGGTCACATCCTGGTGCAATCAGGCGTGGGTGCCACGATTGATGTGGATAAGGCATCTGAATTAATAGCATCCAAGCATTGTAAGACGCCGGCTGGAGCCCTATTTTGCTCCGAAATACCCCTCCAGCAATGGCGAACCTGGTTGCTGGCCGGGGGTGACGACTACGAGCTGTTGTTCACGGCCCCGGTCGCCGCCCGGGCACAGGTGGCGGCTGCAGCGCAGATCAGCCAGACGCCGGTGACCCGCATCGGCACGATCCAGGCGGAACGTGGTCTGCGCCTGGTGGATGGCCAGGGCGAGACCGTCGCCAACACCTTTGCATCCTTTGATCACTTTGCCTGAATTGCCTGAGTCATTGCGCCATGTCTGAGTTCCCCTTTGTCTTGCAAGAACCCGTGGTCCCGGCGCCGCGCCCGCTGGGTCCTGTGCGTCCCAGCGTGCGCTTCATGCTGCATCACCCGGCCCACTTCATTGCTCTGGGTTTTGGTTCCGGCCTGAGTCCGGTGGCGCCCGGCACGGCTGGCACGCTGTGGGCCTGGCTGGCGTTTTTGGTGATGCAGCCCTACATGAACGACACGCGCTGGGCGCTCCTGCTGGCGTTCTCGGCTGTCATGGGCTGGTGGGCCAGCACCGTCACAGCCCGCAACCTGCGTGTGCTCGACCCCAGCGCCGTGGTGTGGGACGAGGTCGTGGCCTTTTGGCTGGTGCTGTGGCTGGTGATGCCGGTGGGCCTGTGGGGGCAGATTGCCGCCTTCGCACTGTTCCGTTTTTTTGATGCGGTCAAGCCTGGGCCAGTGGGCTGGGCCGACCAGCTCTGCCACGGGGTCAACCCCGCCACGGACCGCCACGCCTGGCGCAAGGCTGGCTTTGGCATCATGTTTGAGGACCTGGTGGCCGCGGCTTGCGCCTTGCTGGTGGTCGCCGGATGGAGATTTTTTGCATGACTGATTTGCTATTGAAAGCGACACCCTCCACCGATGATTTATGCCGGCTGGTGGCCGATTTATTCCTTAAAAATGGGCTGAAGCTCGTCACCGCCGAGAGTTGTACCGGGGGCCTGATTTCAGCCGCTTGTACCGATCTGGCCGGTTCCAGTGCCTGGTTTGAGCGCGGTTTTGTCACCTACTCCAACGACGCCAAGATGGAGTTGCTGGGGGTCGAAGCGCGGCTCTTGCGCCGGGCCGGGGCCGTGTGCGAGGGCGTGGCCCGGGCCATGGTGGTGGGCGCGCTGGCGCATTCCCACGCCCAAGTGGCGGTCGCGGTGACTGGCGTGGCCGGCCCCACGGGCGGCAGCCCGGCCAAGCCGGTGGGCACAGTCTGGTTTGGCTTTGCCGTGCCGGGCCAGGTGATCACCGAACAATGCCATTTTGAGGGTGACCGCGCGGCGGTGCGGGCGGCCACCGTGCACCACGCCTTCAGCCGGCTGGCGGAGTTGCTGAGGTAAGGCAGGTCATGTTCATCCCTGGTTACCTTCAATCGCTCCGCCCGTGGGTCGTTGCCTCAGAGCCGCCAAGGCGCGTTCGCGGCTCGTCATTCACGTTGGAGCAGAACCAGGACCAGCCCGGCAATCGCCAGCGCGAGCAGGCTGATGGTGTCAGTTTCCGGCATGACTCGCAACGAGCGCCTGCTTCAAACCCCATTGCAGCGTGCTGCCGATGGTTCTATGCGTCCCTGGCGTAGGCCCTGCACCGTGCCGACCCCGCGGATGACATTCTGGTGCGTTAAGCAGGCCGTGGCTCTGGGTGTGCTCACTCTGGTGGGCTGCACGACAGCCCCTCCCGCCTCGTTGTCGCAGCCCGCGAGCCTGGCGCAGCCCCACTTGACGAAGGACTTGCCAGCCGCGCCGCAAGGCCCGGTGCAATCCCTTGCGTTGGCCGACAAGGGCCCGGACGTTCCACTACATGATCAACCGCCGCCGCCCCGGGTGGCCGATGTGCCCTTGAATCAGCGGGGCTGGGCGTCCTGGTATGGCAAAAAATTCAATGGCCAACGTACGGCCAGCGGCGAGCGTTTTAGCGCTTCAGGCTTTACCGCTGCCCACCGCACCTTGCCCTTTCACAGCTATGTGCGTGTGCGCCGGGTAGCCAGCGGCGAGGAGGTGATCGTGCGCATCACTGACCGGGGTCCGTTTCACCCGGGGCGCGTGCTGGATCTGAGCCACGCTGCGGCCGAACGAATCGGCCTGGTGGCACTGGGCGGTGCCGAGGTTGAGATTGAGCCATTGACCGAAGACGACCGGCGCTTGGGAAGCCCCCCATGACCCATAACGTCGCGCCCGTGCTGAGCCCCAGCCTTGCCCACACTTGAATCAGCACTGCTCATGGGTTCCAACCTTCGCCGCGCGTCGCATTGAGGAGGTCTTCAGTGGCCTTGCCAGACACTCCCGTGTCAACAAGCTTCAAAAACGGGTTGCTGGAGGGTGTTTTGGGCTGGGTTGCGACCATGCGCACGCTGCCGTCCGGCAGTGGCTCGTAGTCAATTGACTGCCCGAAATCAATCCGCTGACAGGTTGTTCGCTTTGATCAGTTTCTTGTAAAACGCGATACGGTTTGATATTTCCTGGCGGTATTCCGATGGTGTCACCGCTTCCGGAATGATGGAGCCGCGTTTCTGCCACGCAGCTGCGGTGGCAGGGTCCTGCAACACCGTGCGCATGGCGGCATAGAGCTGATCCACGATGGCGTCGGGCGTGCCTGCGGGTGCTGCAAGCCCGGTCCACGAGGTCAGGTTGAGGTCGGGTTGTTTGAGTTCACCAAAAGTGGGGACGTCGGGCAAGAGTTCGGACCGGGCAGGGGATGCCACCGCGATGGCACGCAACCGGCCTTGGTTGACGTAGCCCACATTGCTGGCTTGCACGTTGGTGAACATGGCGTGGACTTGACCTGACATCAGGTCCGTGAGCGCGGTTCCCGCCACACGGTAAGGGATGTGCGTCAAAAAAATGCCGTACTGTGATTTGAGCAACTCCATGTTCAGGTGCAGCATCGACCCATTGCCGGAGGAGGAGTAATTGAGTTTGCCCGGGTTCTTCCTGGCATAGGCCACAAACTCCGCCATATTTTTGACCGGCAACGAGGGGTTGATAAGCAAGATGTTGGGCAAGCGCTCGATCAAGGTGATCGGGGCAAAGTCTTTGACCGCATCGTAAGGCAGGTTGGGTGAGAACGCGGGGTTGGCGACATGGGAGGACTGCGAGGTGATGACCAGCGTATAGCCATCCGGCTTGGCTTTGGCCACAAAGGTGCTGCCGATCGCGCCACCTGCGCCGCCCTTGTTGTCGATGATCACCGTTTGGTTCAGCACTCTGCTCAAGCGTTCGCCAATGGCGCGCCCCGCGGTATCCACCGCGCCACCTGCGGGGAAGGGCACCACAATGGTGATGGTTCTGTTGGGGTATCTGGCTTCCTGCGCCAGGGCAGGAAAACTGATGGCACCTGCAAACGCGGTACCCGTCCCCATGAATTGACGGCGGTTAATGGTTTTGGACAGTAGGGGGGTCATGCTGGGTTCCTTGGCTGGCGTAAAAAATTAAAGTTGTTGCTGAACATAGAGGGCAAGGTCGGCCAGCAGGCTGGTGATGTCTGCCTGAACCTGGCCGAACTGCGGCAATGGCTCACGCGTTTGCTCATTCAAGTACAAACGGCGGTTGAGTTCGATCTGCAGGCTGTGACGCTGGTTTTTGGGGTCGCCGTGCGTGGTCAGCAAATCCATGCCCACGTACGGGTCGTTGATGGCCACGCTGTAACCTCGTTGCTTGAACGCTTGCGCCATGAACTCGGTGAACTCTGCACTGCATGCCGCGCCACGCAAATCTCCCAGCACCACATCAGCCAAGACTTTTTGGGGTAACCCCAGGCGCTCGTAAGCATTGCTGGGCATGGAGTGCAAATTCAAGTGCCATCGTTTGCCGTGCTGTTGGCTGGCTCCCTCCAGCGCCTGCGCCAGCGCCTGGCGATAAGGGCGCCAGCAGGTGTGGATGCGGTGCTGAACCTCGGTGATGCTGAGCTTGCGGTCATAAATGGGCTGCAAGGTCGTGGTCTGGCTGAAAATCAGGCCATTGCCCAGTTCCAGGCAGCGTTTGCTGGGTTCAGTGCGGCCTGGCCAAGCGCCCGCCATCATGCTGACATCAATGTCAAATTCCGTGCGGTTGGTGTCGGTGTAGCTCCGAGGGAACACGGCGTGGATCAGTGTGCCCCCCACTCTGGGTACAGCCGCCCACAGCTTTTCGATATGCGTGTCTTCACATCTGCGCAAATCTGAAAAATCAACGGCGTAGTTGAAGTCGTCGGGGTAGTGCGTGCCGCTGTGCGGCGAGTCGCACACCAGGGGGATGGCATGGGTGCCTGGGTGTTCTGTTTTGACCATGGCGCACTTTAGGGCGTGAACGGATGCCATTCAAACGACATTTTGATCACGCCCTATTACTTTTGGTAATACCGGTCACGTGCTCAAATGCGGTCATGAAGTTCAACTCGCCCTCCTTGCCCGAACTGCACGCCTTTTTGGCTGTTTGCCATCATGGTAGTTTCAGCCGCTCTGCGCAGGCCTTGTTTGTGACGCAAGCTGCGGTGAGCCGCGCCGTGCAGCGTCTGGAGGCGCGACTGAATTGCCATTTGTTCAAGCGCACGGCCGACGGTGTGGCACCCACCGAGAAAGGTCTGGCATTTCAGGCCCTGGTCGAGGCGCATGTGGCGGGCCTGGAAAACGCAACAGCGCTTTTCAAAAGCGTCCACAACAAGGCCAGCAAGATAAAAAATAAACTGCGTCTGAGTGTTATTCCCACCCTCGGCACGCGCTGGCTCATGCCGCGCTTGCCGCAGTTTCAAGCCGCGTATCCCGAGGTGTCGGTCGAGCTCCGGCAGTTTCACCATGATGAAAACTTCAACCGCGACGACGTGGATGTATGGATCGACGTGAAGCGTTCCAAAACCTGGCCGCGTGGTTACAAGCACATTTATTTGCTGGGCAAAGAAATAGCCCCCATTTGCACACCCGCCATGGCCAGCCGGCTTGAGCGCGTGGAGGACCTGCTGAATGAAACACTGCTGCACCACACCAACTTTCCCGATAACTGGGCCGTGTGGCTGCGTGGTGCGGGCTTGCCCAAAGCCCAACCCGAGCTGGGTCCAGGTTTTGACCTTGGCATCAATCTCATCGTCGCAGCGACCATCGGGATGGGTGTGGCGGTGATACACCCTTTTATTGTGGAACGGGAACTGGCCAGCGGTGAGTTGGTCATGCCTTTCAAACTGACCGTATCCACGGGGCGTGGGTCCTACGCGTGCTACAGCAACGCCCAGGCACAGAATCCGACAGTCCAGGTATTTGTGGAATGGCTGAAAGAGCAGGCAAAAAATACCTTGCAATAGTTTGTCTCCAACGTCTGCGAGAGGTCCGCGCCATGGCGGTGAACATGTCTCCCATGGCGCGGCGTTCAGCGCTATAGCGCGCATCTGGCCGCACCGTTGGGCCGAGGGCCGGGTGAACCTCAGGTGCGAATGAAGTCCTGCAACTGCCGGCGTGGCGCCGGTGAGGCGGCTGGTGCGTAGCCCACACGCGCCCACATCTGCACCGTCTGTCCCGGGCGGGTGGCGCCGGTCAGGGCATGAATGTCGGCATAGGGTTTTTTCTGCTCCGGGTATTCCTGCAGCGCTTGCGAGAGCGGTTGCATCCCCAGCCCCTGCGCGGTGGTGACCAGTTGCACCCGGGCGTAGGCCCGACCGGCGTTGACCTGGGTCACGCGGTCATTGCCCTCGGTCACCATCCACAAAAAGCCGGGCGTGGCGTCCAGATTCACGCCAAACGACTTGATCTGGCTGGTGGTGGCAAAGTCATCCGGCGCCGGGGCCTTGCTGCGGTCAAACAGCCCCAGGCGGTTGAGCCAGACCACCTTGGTGTCAAGCAGCGAAAGGCCGTCGCGGTGTTGTGCAATCTCCTTGGCCCCCACGCGCAGCACGTCAAAAGACTCCATGATGGTGCGCGGCGTGGTCAACTCAAGGCGCCAGGCCTCGGCTGCAATCTGGCGGTGCTTTGTCATGAGTTCAGCTTGATCCGTGCCCACCTGGCCAAAGCGCAGGGCATGGGGTTTGGCGGCGTCAGCCATGGCCTGCCAGGCGGTGGCAGGCACCGGGCGGCTCAGGTCGTAGGCGCTGCGGTTGGTGTGGCGCAGCAGCGCTTGGGCAAACAGGGGGTCTTTTTGCACAGACGCGTCAGGCGTCAGGCGAATGCGGGCCACCGGGCGGGCGTCGAGTTGAGCCGGGCCAAAAACGCCTTCGGGGAACAAACTGATCTCGGCCCGCAGTCCGCGTTCTTTAGCGGCCAGGTCCAGCAGTTCCAGAAAGGTGCCGTGGCTCATCATGATCTGGCGGGACAGCGGGTCGGTCTGGGGCAGCAGGCGCTTCAAGTCGCAGCGCAGCAAGATCTCGTTCGGGGTGCTCAGGTCCACGATCCAGGACTGCAGGTTGTGTGAGTGCGGCGCCAAAATCGCGTAGCTCAGCAGCCAGCGGCGCACATCTGTGGTCGCCAGGTCGGGCGATGGGCCGCGCCAAGCCTCAATGGCTTCGGGTGGCATGCCCGGGGCGCAGCCCGTGAGTCCGACGGTGCTCAAGGTGGCGGCGGCAATGACGCCGCCCCCGGTCAGGCGAATGAAGTTTCTGCGTTGCATGGTGATCTCTTTAGGTGTGATGCCTTGATTGTGCGAACGTTGTGCTCACGACACAATTGCATAAATAGCCCTACCTGATATCCATCAATGAATACCTCCGATCACCAGCCGCCCAAATTGCAAAATTTTGACTGGAGCCTGATTCGCTCCTTTTTGGCGGCTCTTGACCAAGGCAGCCTGCTGGGTGCCGCACGCGTCTTGCAAATGAGCCAGCCCACCGTGGGCAGGCACGTGGCCGAGTTGGAGAGCCAGCTCGGTGTGGTCTTGTTTGAGCGCACGGGGCGTGGGCTGGTGCCTACCGCCATGGCGCTGCAACTCGCCGTGGCGGCGCGCGGCATGGAGGCGGGCGCGCTGCAACTGTCCCGCACCTTGTCTGGCGCCCAAACGCAAACCAGCGGCACGGTGCCCATCACGGCCAGCGTGCCGGTGGCGGTGTACCTGATGCCACCGGTGCTGGCGCAATTGCGTCTGGCGCTGCCCGAAATTCAGGTGGAGCTGGTGTCCAGCAACGGGGTGAGCAACCTGCTGCGCCGCGAGGCTGATATTGCCGTGCGCATGGTGCGGCCCGAGCAAGCCACGCTGGTGGCGCGCAAGCTCGGCGACGTGAGTCTGGGCGCCTACGCGCACCGCAGCTACCTGGCGCGCCGCGGCACCCCGAATACCCCCACCGATTTGTTCAAGCATGACCTGATTGGCTGCGATGCCGATAGCGCCATCCTGCAGGGTTTTCAGGCTCGCGGTTTTCCCGTGACGCGAGACGCCTTTGTGCTGCGCAGCGACGACTTCATCGTGCAATGGCAGGCTGTTCGCGCCGGGTTGGGTGTGGGGTTTTGTGCTGACTACATGGCGAGAACCGACCCCGATGTGCTGCGGGTGCTGCCAGAGGTGTTGCGCATCCCGCCGCTGCCGATGTGGCTGGCGGTGCACCGCGAAATCCGCACCAGCCAGCGCATCCGGGCGGTGTTTGACTATTTGGCCGAGGCTTTGCCCCGGGCGCTGTGACCTTTGAATGGCGGGTAGCAGGCCCGCCTGGCTGCGGCCCGGCGTATGCTGCAAGCCGTGAACATCCCGACGAAAGCGCCCCCATGACCGACAACGCCGCGCCTGTGCTGGGCTCCAGCATCGCAGACAGTCTGAACCAGCACTGCTATTGCCGCACCCTGAGCCGGGACCGCTTGCGTGAGGAACTGGAAAGCCATGCGGGCGTGCCCGGTCTGATGGACCGCATCACGCAAACCCGCCCCCATCTTTTTTCTTCCACGGTGGTTTTTTTGTCCCGCGAGATGGCGGATCGCATCGCCCGAATGGTCGCCGCCATTGAACGGGTGGCCGCGCTGCCGGCCTATCAGGCGCAGGCACTGGCCCGGGCGCCCGAGATAGCCCGACACGCCTGGGGCCCGGTGGGCGCGTGTATGGGGTACGACTTTCATTTAAGTCCCACAGGACCCCGGCTGATTGAAGTGAATACCAACGCGGGCGGAGCGCTCCTGAATGTGGCATTAGCGCGGGCCCAGCAGAGTTGTTGTGAGGCGATGGATCTGGCGCTCGGGCCCATGCCGGCTCCCGACACGCTGGAAGCCGATTTTTTCGGGATGTTCATGGCCGAGTGGCGCAGCCAGCGCGCAGACGCGCCTCTGCGCACGGCCCTGATCGTGGATGACGCCCCCGATGGGCAGTATCTGGCACCCGAATTCGCTTTGTTTCAGCATTTGTTTGAGCGCCATGGTGTTGCTGCCTCTATTGCGGACCCGAGCGTCCTGGCCTGGCGTGGGGGCGTGCTGTGGCATGGCGAGCAAGCGGTGGACCTGGTCTACAACCGTTTGACGGACTTCTATCTGGCCGAGCCCGCGCACGAGGCACTGAGACTGGCTTACGGGGCCGGTGCCGTGGTGCTCACCCCCGACCCCCGTGCCCATGCCCTGTGGGCGGACAAGCGCAATCTGGTGGTGTTGAGTCAGGACGAGGTGTTGGCCGGCTGGGGCGTGTCGCAGGAAGATCGCCACCTCTTGTCTGCGGGCGTGCCGTCCACCCAGTTGGTTACCGCGGAGCGGGCTGATGACTTGTGGGCCCAGCGCCGGCACTTGTTTTTCAAACCCGTGGCGGGCTTTGGTGCCAAGGCGGCCTATCGGGGGGACAAACTCACGCGCCGGGTCTGGAACGACATTTTGGCGGGTGATTTTGTGGCGCAAGCCCTGGTGCCGCCGGGGCAGCGCCTGATCGAGGTGGACGGCGTGCAGAGCGACCTCAAGTTCGACCTTCGGGCTTACACCTACGCCGGGCGCGTGCAGTTGATGGCTGCACGCATGTATTCAGGGCAAACCACCAACTTTCGTACCGAGGGAGGCGGCTTTGCGCCTGTGGTGGTGTTGCCGGACTAGGGGTCGCACTGCAGGGCGCTCCCCGTGGCCGGGTCCGCGCTCTAAAACGTCAGTCCAGGAAATCGCAGACTCACATCGGGTGCCAAGGGCTCAAGCTTGTGCACCACGCGCAAGATGCGCTCGAACTCGCTTCTGAGTTGGCTTTGCACGTCCGCCGCATGGTGATCCAGCGCTGCGTTCAGGCTCATGTCGCTGGCTGCCAGAGACACCCCCTTGCCAGCCAGCACGATGCAGTTGTCGCGCTCATCCACGTCCAGCATCAGCACCTGGTCGGCGAAGGCCTGTCGAATTCTCTGCACGAACAAGAGGTGATCCGGGTGCCCCTCATCGAGGTTGACGACCATCAGGCTGTGCCCGGTCAGGCAGCGTCGGCAATGGTCGTAAAACGCCTGCGTGCTCAGGGCACTGGCCTGCCCTTGGGCATCAAAACCGTCCACCAGAATGACATCAAATTCGGGTCGGGCGTCGCGCACAAAGGCTGCCCCGTCGGCACACACCACCGAAAAACGCGTGTCATCGTCCGGAATCAAAAACCGCTGGCGCATTGCCTTCACGTAGGGGTTGATTTCCACCACCGTCATGCGGGTCTCGGGCATATGGCGGTAACAAAACTTCGCCAGGGAGCCTCCGCCCAGGCCAATCATCAGAATATGCGCTGGCCGGGGCAGGGCGAGCAGGAAGCCCATCATGGTTTTGGTGTAGGGCAGATCCAGGTCAAAAGGCCTCTGGCTCACCATCCGGCTCTGGGTTGTGCTCAGGTTGAAATGCAGGGACAGGGTGGACTCATCGGCCCGAACAAAGGGCAGCGCCAGTGGTTCCACGTTCGCCAAATCGGTGCTCAGGACGTCTGCTGTCACGTCACAGTGCGGGTCAAGGGGCGCCCGGCTTGGAGAACGTCTGCCGTGAACGACTGGTGCTCGCTCCAGGTGTCTTGAACGCCCTGGATCGCGTTGCGCAAGGCGTAAGGCGACACGGTCAGGCCTTTGCCGGTAAAAATGATCACATTGCCCTCGTCATTGGCTGATACTTCGGCGAGATTGCTGTCAAAAGACCGATTGATCCGGTCAATAAAGACTTCATAAAACGCGTGGTCGTCGTGCAGGTTCACGACCAACACGCCCGGGGCTTCCAGCACACGGCTGCAGTCTTCGTAGAAATGCTGGGAGCACAGTTGTGCAGGCTGGCCTTGCTGATCGAGCCCGTCCACCAGCACCACATCAAACAGCTGGTCTGTCTCGCGCATGAAGTTGGCGCCATCGGCCTCAATGACATGGAAGCGTTCGCCGTCATCCGGCACCTGGAACTCGCCGCGCAAGGCGATGACCAGCGGGTTGATTTCAATCACGGTGAGTTCTGTGTCTGGCAAATGCTGGTGACAAAGCTTGGCCAGGCTGCCCCCGCCCAGCCCAATCATCAAAATGTGGCGTGGGTTCTGTTTCAATAGCAAAAAGCCCATCATCGTCCTGGTGTAGTCCACCGCCAGCTCATTGGGCTGACTCAGCAGCATCTTGCTTTGTTCCTGATGATTGGAAAAGTGCAGGGATTTGCTGTTGTGTTCATGGGACACAAAAGGAACGGCCTGAGTAGGAAGGGGGGCTTCCTTGCGAGTGGGCATAAGGCTTTCCTTGGAGTTGAGGAGACGGGCAAAGCGGGTGCGCGTGGCTCTTTTTGTGTGCGACACAGACCAAAGGCCCTGGCTGCAGTATGCGCCCAGGGTCATTTTTTTGCAGATGTGCAGTGTGTCGAGCCGGTTAAAAACAGGGTCCAAGTTGTATCGCTGGTGTTTCAAATCGTGCAAAGCTGTCTTTTTGCGCGAAAATCCTCACGCTTGACTATTTAATCTGAACCGCGAGAGAGATAGAAATTGGCAAAAAAAGTAGCTTGGTTTGTGCGACTCGGGGTGCCTGAGTGGTCCCGTTACACCTATGCACGGCCAGAGGGCGACGCTTTGCGTTTGCTCGGCAGCGTCAGGCGCGGGCCCCAGATGGGAGCGCTCGCCATGACTGAAGATGGGCAGTATGTGCAAGTGGTGGGGGATTACGTCACCCCGCTCAACAGTTCCCAGTTGATCCGTGCGATGACCAAGGTCAAGCCGGTGGAGCCGTCGTATCCGGTGCAAAAAACGGTCGCCCGTGTGGGCCCGCCGCCTGTGGTGACCATCAAGCGCCGCCGGACCTACGTTCCCGTTTGAGCGGCACCAAAAACCACAAAAAAGCCAGCGTCTGCAAAATCAGCAGGGCTCCCAGGGTCGACTGAAATGCCACCGGGCGGCTCATCCCCGCGGCGCCAAAGGCGTCCACAGCCGCGCCAATGCCCCATTGCAGGCTGAAGGCGCCGACAAACACCACCAGATTGAGGGCTGTGTTCACCCGACCGGACAGGCTCACCGCAAAGGCCGAACTCAGTTGTGAATACGCGATGTTGCCCAGACTGAAGGTGATGCCCAGCAGCGGCCACAACAACGCAGGGGGAGCCAGCTTGAGAATGATGGCCAACTCGGCCACCAGTGCCAGACCCATGCCGGTGCGCAGCAGCATCATGGGCGTGATGCCGCGCCCGGACAGCCAGCCCGAGCAGGTGGCTACAAACAGAAAGCCGACCAGCATGCTCAGGGCCAGCCAGAGCAGGGTGCCTGCTGCGTCAGAGCGGCTGGCGCCATTGACTTCCATCAGCCACGGCACCGCCCACAGGCCCTGAATCGCCATAAAGCCTCCGACGATAAAGCAGCCCTGGGGCGCAAAACGCCAAAAAACGGGGTTGCCATAAATGCTGCCCAGTGCCCGGATCTGTTGGCGAAATGACTCGCCCGTGGCGGCCGCC
>CAZBKX010000573.1:0-1534 GCA_964492535.1 uncultured Rhodoferax sp.
GTTCGGGAGCAGATGTTTGACCTGATCCTCATGGACATCAATATGCCGGTGATGGATGGATTGACAGCCACCCGAGCCATCAGGGCACTACCCAGTGCCATCGCCCGGGTGCCTATCATCGTGTTGACCGCCGATATCGTCAATGAAGCCCGGGATCAGGCTCTGGCAGCGGGTGCCACGGATTTCCTGACCAAGCCAGTGCACATTGCCCAGTTGCGCGCCGCGATGCAAGCCAACCTTAAGGACCTTGCAGCGTCCTGAAAGGCGGCTTCAAACTCAGCGCGCTCGCCTCCAGGCGCCCGCGCGCAAGCGCAGACCCGGCAAGCCGCGATTGGCTTGTCCTTGTGTCAAATAGTCATCTGCGATCGGCTTGAGCGCACTGGGCGCGATACCCAGGGAAGACAAACCAGGCAACTTCCCGCTTGCCACGTTATCAACCTGCATGGAGTCGAGATTGTCCAGACTCATGAGCGGCTCACCGGGCGCCAAGGCCATCATGCGAGCCTGCAGGCGGCCCATCCACAATGGCAAACCGATGACGGGGCGGCCACGCCCCTGGCGCACACCGCTGAGTTGTGCCGACAACTGCACCAGCTCCTTGAGTGTAAAAACGTCAGGCCCGACCAACTCCAGCACACGGGGTGGCTTGCCCGGGCTGGACTCAAGGCATCTCACCACCGCTGCCGCGACGTCTTCCACCCACACGGGTTGGAACCTGGCCTGCGCACCCGCCAGCGGCATCACCGGAAAAACCTTTTGCAAAGCCGCGAACAGGTTCAAAAATTTGTCGCCAGCGCCAAAAATCACACTGGGCCGAAGCACCGTCAGATCAAAGCCAACCGATGTGGCGTGGCCTGTTGCTGCCTGGAACAACACGGCCTCGCCCTGCCCTTTGCTGCGCAGGTACATTGACGGTGCTGACTGATAGTTCTGCGCATCGGCGCCCAGCGCGCTGACATGCACCACCTGTTTGACGCCCCCTGCCAAGCAGGCGCGAGCGAGCTTTTTGGGTAAATCCACTTGCACTTTTTCAAAGGCGGCCTGGCTGCCATGCAGGATGGCGACCAGATTCACCACAGCGTCATGCCCGTACACGGCCCGGGTGAGCGCGGCCTCGTCATGAACATCAAGCTCCAGCACGGTCAAGAGAGGCAAGTGCTGCACCAGCTGTGCGTTGGCACGCCTGCGAGTAGGCACCGTCACGTGCCAGCCTTCGCGCACCAACTTCTCACATACATGCGCACCAACAAAGCCAGTACCACCCAGAATCAGTATTTTTTTCATATTTCGAATTTAGCGTGTTGCACAAGTGTCTGCTCTGCTCAAGGTCAATCGGGATGTATTGGAGGCCCGGTAAGCGGCTAACATCATGTTTTTTTATTCCCCCAAAGACACCATGACCACCAACAGCATTGCCAATGTCACCGTCACCACCCAAGCCAGCGTCTACTTTGACGGCAAATGTGTCAGCCACAGCCTGACGCTGGCCGATGGCAGCCGCAAATCGGTGGGCGTGGTGCTGCCGGCCGCCCTG
>CAZBKX010000574.1:0-2032 GCA_964492535.1 uncultured Rhodoferax sp.
AACTTGACAAAAGAATTTTCTTGGGCGCCGGCGCTGAGTTGCATGCCAAGTTGCATGGCCAACGTACCCAGCGAATAATCAAAGGCGACCGCAAAGGTCTGGATCAACCCGATCAGGATCGAGGCCAGAAAGGCGCCCGACAAGGAGCCCATGCCGCCCACCACTACCACCACAAAGATCACGGAACCCACACTCGCCGCCATGGCGGGCTCCGTCAAAAAGGTACTGCCACCAATGACCCCGGCCAAACCAGCCAGTCCGGCGCCCGCGCCAAACACCATCATGAACACGGCCGGGACGTTGTGCCCCAAAGACTCAACGGCTTCAGGGTGCGTCAGCGCAGCCTGAATCACAAGACCGATGCGGGTTCGTGTGAGCAGCAGCCACACCGACACCAGCATCACCAGCGCAATGATCATCATGAATCCGCGGGTTGCGGGAAATGGCGAGCACACCAGCCGCACAGCCGCATCGGCGGCGGTACACATCTCGGCGGGCGCAGCACCCCACACCAAATTCAAGCCAGTGACCGAATGGTTGATCAGTGTGAAGGCCGGCCCCTGCAAGGACTCGGCAGGACGGAAATCCACCGCAATTCGGCCCCAGACCAACTGCACCAGTTCCAAAATCACGTAAGACAGCCCGAAGGTGATGAGCAACTCCGGGACATGCCCAAATTTGTGGACCTTGCGAAGAAAGAAGCGCTCAAACAAGGCACCCAGCGCACCGACTAGCAGTGGTGCAACAATCACCGCCGGCCAGAAGCCCACGATACTGGACACGGTGTAACCCACATAGGCGCCCAGCATGTAAAAACTGGCATGGGCAAAGTTCAATACGCCCATCATGCTGAAGATCAGGGTGAGACCCGAACTCAACAGAAACAGGAGCAAGCCGTAGCTTAGCCCGTTGAGCGTTGAGATGATGAAAAACTCCATTGAGCCAATCCTCGCTGTCCGACGTTACAAAAAAAATGCCCGAGACGGTTTACCCGTTCGGGCCTACTCCAAACCAGATTAGATGCTTAGCCTGGGCGCTTCATCTGGCAGCTGGTGGGTGTGCTTGACACGTAGTTGGGATACTCCTTCAACGGAGCCAAGGTCATGCCTGTTTTCTCTGGGCTGTAGGGGTACTTGGCGCTTGCCTGCTGCCAAACCGTCATGTAAAGCGGCTGCTGCAACTGGTGGTCTGACTTGCGCATTTCGACCTCGCCGTTGAAGCTGGTGACTTTGATGCCTTCCATCGCTGCGGCCACCTTGACGGGATCGGTTGACTTGGCTTTGGCCATGGCAGCACCCAAAACTTCAAAAATCCGGATCGTGGAGCCGGTGTAGAAGTCGTCGTTGTACTTGGTGTTGAACTCTTTCATCCACTTGTCCATCTGCCCACCCATGTTGTAGTGGTTGTAGGCAATCTGGTAGACACGACCTGCACCGTTGGTGCCCAGGGCGGAGGGCGTACCCGTCACGCCAGCGTAATAGGTAAAGAACTTGCCGGTGTAGCCGCCTTCATTGGCCGCTTTGATCAGCAATGACAGATCCGAGCCCCAATTACCGGTAATAACCGTGTCAGCGCCAGAAGCCTTGATCTTCGCGATGTAGGGAGCGAAGTCACGGGTCTGTGCCAGTGGATGCAAGTCTTCACCAGCGATCTGGATGTCTGGGCGCTTGCGGGACAGTGCTTCCTTGGCAAATTTGGCGACCTGTACGCCATGAGAGTAGTTTTGTCCGAGGATATAGACCTTCTTGATATCCTTTTGATCGGCCATGAAGCTGGCCATGGCTTCCATCTTCATGGACGTGTCTGCGTCAAAACGGAAGTGCCAGTAGCTGCATTTGCTGTTGGTCAGATCAGGATCCACGGCAGAGTCGTTCAGGTAGATGACTTCCTTGCCGGGGTTGCGCTCGTTGTGCTTGGTGATCGCATCGGTGAGTGCCAGTGCCACGGAAGAACCGTTGCCCTGAATGATGTACCTTGCGCCTTGGTCGATCGATGCCTTGAGTGCATTCAAGCTCTCGGTGGGGCTGAGCTT
>CAZBKX010000575.1:0-1637 GCA_964492535.1 uncultured Rhodoferax sp.
CAGTGGAGGTGGTGTCGGACTACGAACTGGTCATTCTCGATGAACTGGATATGGGCCGGGAGGCCGCCAATGCCTGTCAGTTGCGCCGCAACTTCGAGAACAACAAGCTGCTTTACGTTCCCGAGGTCTACTGGGAGTACACCTGCCGCAATGTATTGACCATGGAGCGCATTGCGGGAATACCCGTCACCGATCTTGAGACGCTGCGACAGCGAGGCACCGATCTCAAACTACTGGGCGAGCGTGGTGTGGATATTTTTTTCACCCAGGTCTTCCACCACAGCTTCTTCCATGCCGATATGCACCCGGGCAACATTCAGGTGAGTTTGGCGCCAGCCACGTTTGGCCGCTACATCTCCTTGGACTTTGGCATTGTGGGAACGCTGACCGAGGTGGACAAGGAGTATCTGGCCCAGAACTTCACCGCTTTTTTCCGGCGGGACTACAAGCGGGTGGCCGAGTTGCACATTGAGTCGGGCTGGGTGCCGGCAGCCACCCGGGTCGATGAACTGGAGTCTGCGATCCGTTCGGTGTGTGAGCCTTATTTCGACCGGCCCTTAAAGGAGTTGTCGCTGGGACTGGTCCTCATGCGGCTGTTCCAGACTTCACGGCGGTTTGAAGTGGAAATCCAGCCGCAACTGGTATTGTTGCAAAAGACCTTGCTCAACATTGAAGGGCTTGGGCGCCAACTCGATCCCGAACTGGATCTCTGGAGTACCGCCAAGCCTTTTCTTGAGACCTGGATGATTGACCAGTTGGGCCCCAAAAAGCTGCTGGATCAACTCCGTAATGAGGCGCCGCGCTACGCCAAGCTCTTGCCCGAGTTGCCGCGGTTATTGGTGAACTTTCTCCAAACCAACAGGCCGGGTTCGGGTCGGGCGCTGGAGGAGTTGCTGGTCGAACAAAAACGTACCAATCGGATGCTGCAGGCCATCCTGTAGGGCGGCTTGGGATTTGTTCTGGGTCTGGTCACCATGCAGTTGGTCAACCGGGTTCACGTTTTCTAGCCGCATTGACAAGATCTGTGATGCATCGGTGGTGGCGTCTTATAATCCAAGGCTTTGCCATCTGAAATCCGAGTCAATTAGCCATGCCAATTTATGCTTACAAATGTGAGTCCTGCGGGTTTGCCAAGGATGTACTGCAGAAAATGTCGGATGCTGTGCTCACAGAATGTCCTTCATGTGGCGCAGCAGCTTTCAAAAAGCAGCTGACTGCTGCCGGTTTTCAGCTCAAAGGTACCGGCTGGTACGCCACAGACTTCAAGGGCGGCGCTGCCGCCACCAGTGCGCCTGAAACCGGTTCCGACGGAATTCAAAAGCCAGCCCCAGAAGTCAAGCCCGCCGAGACGTCAACGACGCCTTCGGTCGCGCCAACGCCTGCGGCTTCGGGCAGTTGATGTGTTCTTCCCGTTTCTCTCGGCCCTTGGTCGGTGAAAGTCAGGACTAATTCGTGCATATCAAAAAGTATTTGCTGACCGGGCTGTTGGCCTGGCTTCCCCTCACGCTCACCATCTGGGTGCTTTTGTGGTTAGTCGGATTGCTTGACGCTGTTTTTGGCGGTGTGCTGACGGGTGTGTCAGCGCTGTCTCCGTCGTCCATGAGCCCTTCCATCGAGCAACTTCGCCACGTCCCAGG
>CAZBKX010000576.1:0-1618 GCA_964492535.1 uncultured Rhodoferax sp.
TGTCGGCGAACCTTTGGGCTGCCATCGGTACAACACTTTTCCAAACCCGATGGAAAACCGAAGCACCTTCACGCCGCAGGCAACCGCTACCCGGTAGTGCCCGTACTCATGGACGGCTACCAGCAATCCGAGGGCAAGCACGAAGGCCAGGATAGTCAGCATGATTTCTGGGTTAGCTCGGGTTAACGACCCAATCGATGAGCGATCTCACCGGCGGCTCGGCGCGATAAGTCATCCAAGGCCAAGAGATCTGCCAGGGATTCCGGACTGCTGGACACAACGGCATCAAGTGTCTCGAGATTGACCGCATGAATCTGGTCAAAACGCAGGGCTCCGTCAAGAAATGCCGCAACCGCCACCTCATTGGCTGCATTCAATACCGCCGTTGAGCCAGAAGGCCCTTTCAGTACCGACCACGCCAAGGTCAGCCCAGGAAAACGCGCCGCATGCCCATGGGAGTCTAGCGACTCAAAGGTCATGTCGGCCATGGCACCAAAATTCAAGGCCGTGGCACCAGACACCATACGACTCGGCCACGACAGGCCATAGGCAATGGGCACTTTCATATCCGGCGTACCGAGCTGCGCCACCACCGAGTTATCTTTGTATTGCACCATGGAATGAATCACGCTTTGAGGATGTATGACGACCTCGATCTGCCCCGGGGTGACGCCAAAAAGGTGTCTCGCCTCAATCACTTCAAGCGCCTTGTTCATCATGGTGGCAGAGTCAACAGAGATCTTCCGTCCCATCACCCAATTGGGGTGGGCGCACGCTTGTGCAGGGGTCACTTCTCGCAGCGTGTGCGGTGCACGTTGACGAAAAGGACCACCGGAGGCGGTGAGGATGATCTTGTCGATTTGGGCCGCCCAGGTGGCCTCATCAGCGGGCAATGACTGAAAAATAGCCGAGTGCTCGCTGTCAATCGGGAGCAACTTCGCGCCCCCTTTGACCACGGCGCGCATGAAGAACTCACCGCCAACCACCAAAGCTTCTTTATTGGCTAACAATAGCCGCTTCCCGGACCAGGCAGCGCCCAGGCAAGAAGCCAGGCCCGCAGCACCAACAATGGCGGCCATGACGGTGTCGACCAGTTCATGGGAGGCGATCATCGTGATGGCCTCTTCACCCCACAGCACCCGTGTGCTCAAACTGAGATCCCGGCACTTTTGCTCCAGTATCCGCCCATGGATCTCACTGGCCATGACCGCATAGGAAGGCTTGAACCGGACGCATTGCTGCAGCATCGAGTCAACCCGGGTTGACGCACTCAATGCAAAAACCGTGAAGCGCTCTGGATGACGCGCAATCACATCAAGCGTACTGACGCCGACAGAACCAGTCGACCCTAATATGGCGACGCGTTGCGCTGCGGAGAAGGTCAGGTCATTCATAAGAGGTTCAACAAAGAGTAGAGCATCATGGCCAGCGGCAGGGTGGGTAGCAAGGCATCGACCCGATCCAGAATACCGCCGTGACCCGGCAAGAGGCCGCTGCTGTCCTTGACACCTGCGCTGCGTTTGACCAAGGACTCGAACAAATCACCGACAACGCTCATGGACGCCATGAATATGGCGGCAATAAACAGCAGCCAAGTGCCTTTGGCACCAAGGTTGCT
>CAZBKX010000577.1:0-1814 GCA_964492535.1 uncultured Rhodoferax sp.
ATGGGCGTGTCCACCTACATGAGCTACTGCGGCGCCCAGTTGTTCGAGGTCATCGGCCTGAACACCCCCACCGTGGCCAAGTATTTTGCCGGCACCCCCACCCGCGTGGAAGGCATTGGTGTGTTCGAGATTGCTGAAGAAGCCATCCGCATGCACAAGGCTGCCTTTGGTGACGATCCGATCCTGGAAACCATGTTGGACACCGGGGGCGAGTACGCCTGGCGGGCCCGTGGCGAGGAGCACATGTGGAGCCCGGATGCCATTGCCAAGCTGCAGCATTCCACCCGCTCCAACAACTGGAACACCTACAAGGAGTACGCGCAACTCATCAACGACCAGAGCAAGCGGCACATGACGCTGCGCGGTTTGTTCGAGTTCAAGATTGACCCCGCCAAGGCGATCCCGATCGACGAAGTCGAGAGTGCCAAAGAGATCGTCAAGCGCTTTGCCACGGGCGCCATGTCGCTGGGCTCCATCTCCACAGAAGCCCATGCCACGCTCGCCATTGCGATGAACCGCATTGGCGGCAAAAGCAATACGGGTGAGGGCGGTGAAGATCCGCAGCGCTACCGGCAAGAACTCAAGGGCATCCCGATCAAGCAGGGTCAGACCATGGCCGACATCATCGGCCACGACGTGGTGGAGGTGGACATTCCGCTTCTTCCCACTGACTCGCTGCGCTCACGCATCAAGCAGGTGGCCTCGGGCCGCTTTGGCGTCACTGCCGAGTACCTGACCAGCGCTGACCAGATCCAGATCAAGATGGCCCAGGGCGCCAAGCCGGGCGAGGGCGGTCAGTTGCCCGGCGGCAAGGTGTCCGAGTACATCGGGCGCCTGCGCCATTCCGTGCCGGGCGTGGGCCTGATTTCGCCACCTCCGCACCATGACATCTACTCGATTGAAGATCTGGCCCAGCTGATTCACGACCTGAAAAACGTGGCGCCTCATTCCAGCATCAGCGTCAAGCTGGTCGCTGAAATTGGCGTGGGCACCATTGCCGCTGGCGTGGCCAAGTGCAAAGCTGACCACGTGGTGATTGCCGGGCACGACGGCGGCACGGGCGCCTCGCCCTGGTCATCCATCAAGCATTGCGGCAGCCCCTGGGAAATCGGTCTGGCCGAAACCCAGCAAACGCTGGTGCTCAACCGCCTGCGCAGCCGCATCCGGGTGCAGGCCGACGGCCAGATGAAGACCGGCCGCGACGTTGCCATTGGTGCCTTGCTGGGCGCGGATGAGTTCGGCTTTGCCACGGCCCCGCTGGTGGTGGAGGGTTGCATCATGATGCGCAAGTGCCACCTCAACACCTGCCCCGTCGGGGTGGCCACGCAAGACCCGGCGCTGCGCAAAAAGTTCTCTGGCAAGCCCGAGCATGTGGTGAACTATTTCTTCTTCATTGCCGAAGAAGTGCGCCAGATCATGGCCCAGTTGGGCATCCGCAAGTTTGACGACCTGATCGGCCGTGCCGATTTGCTCGACATGCGCCAAGGCATTGCCCACTGGAAGGCCAGCGGGCTGGACTTTGGCCGTTTGTTTGCCATGCCCAATGTGCCTGCCGACGTGCCGCGGTTCCAGACGCTGGAGCAAGAGCACGGCCTGGAAAAAGCCTTGGACAACGTCCTGATCGCCAAGAGCCGCGCGGCCATCGACAAGGGAGAAAAAGTCCAGTTCATGGAAGTGGCCCGCAACGTCAACCGTTCCGTGGGCGCCATGCTCTCTGGCGCGGTGACCAAGGTGCACCCCGAAGGCTTGCCGGATGACACCATCCGCATCCAGTTGGAGGGCACGGGCGGCCAGTCTTTTGGTGCGTTCCTGGC
>CAZBKX010000578.1:0-10181 GCA_964492535.1 uncultured Rhodoferax sp.
TGCGCCTTGGGACCGTAGGCAGTCATGTCGGAATCCCAACCGAAGGCGCGCTTGCCTTTGGCTTCAGCGGCTTTCAGCACGGCCGGTGAGTCGGTGTTCTGAAACAAGACGTCGGCGCCGCCATTCATCAACGAGGTGGCCGCTTCAGTTTCTTTCGGTGGGTCAAACCAGCCGTTCACCCACACCACTTTGGTCTTGATCTTGGGGTTGCTCGACTGGGCACCCAGGGTGAAGGCGTTGATGTTGCGAATGACTTCAGGGATGGGAATGGAGCCCACCACGCCAACGGTGTTGCTCTTGGTCATCTTGCCAGCAATGATTCCAGCGAGGTACGCGCCTTCGTAGGTTCGGCTGTCGTAGGTGCGCATGTTATCGGCTTGTTTGTAGCCGGTGGCGTGCTCGAACTTCACGTCCTTGAAGTCAGGCGCAACCTTGAGCATGGGTTCCATGTAGCCAAAGGTGGTGCCAAAAATCAGCTTGTTGCCTTGCGTAGCCATGTCGCGAATGACGCGCTCGGCGTCCGCCGACTCGGGCACGTTTTCGACAAACGAGGTCACGATCTTGTCGCCAAACTCCTTCTCAAGGGCTTTGCGCCCGTTGTCGTGCGCAAACGTCCAACCGCCGTCGCCGACAGGGCCAACGTAGGCAAAAGCGATCTTGAGCGGCTCGGGCTTGGGTGCGGGCGCAGGGGCTGAAGCCACTGGCGCGGGCGCGGGTGCCGGCGCGGGCTCCTCTTTTTTACCGCAGCCCACCAGCGCGGCGGAAGCCACGGCGGTGAGCGCTGCGATTTTCAGCAGTGAACGTTTTTGCAAGTCAGTCATGTCAGATCTTTCTAAAAAGGGTTGAGACAGGGTGGATGGAGAACGTGAATTATGAACGGCCAGGCTCAAGAACCCGGATAGAAGGGTTTGCCAATGGATGTCGGCATGTTGATGCGAATCCACTGCGGATTGCGCGAAATCAAGGCCAGCACCACGATGGTGGCAACATAGGGCAGCATGGTCAGGAACTGGCTGGGCATCTCAAAACCAATGGCCTGCAGGTGAAACTGCAGCATGGTCACGCCGCCAAAGAGGTAGGCGCCCAGCAGCACCCGGGCCGGACGCCAAGTAGCGAAGGTAGTGAGCGCCAGCGCAATCCAGCCCTTGCCGGCCACCATGCCCTCCACCCACAGCGGCGTGTAGATGACCGACACATAGGCGCCGGCCAGGCCGCACAACGCGCCACCCACGACCACCGCCAACAGCCGGATGCGACGCACCGGGTAGCCCAGGGCGTGCGCCGACTCGGGGCTCTCCCCCACGCTGCGCATCACCAGGCCGCTGCGGGTGCGGTACAAAAACCAGATCAGCCCCAACGCAAACAACACCGTGAGGTACACCAGCGGATGGTGGCAAAACAGCGCCGGCCCGAGCAGGGGAATGTCCGACAACCACGGCACCGCAAAGGTGGGGCGCGGCCCCATCTTGGCCTGCACATAAGCCGTACCCACAAAGGCCGAAAACCCCGTGCCAAACAGCGTGAGTGCCAGCCCGGTGGCGTATTGGTTGGTGTTGAGCCAGATCACCAACAGCCCAAAAATTCCCGCCAACATGGCCCCCGCCCCGATGCCGGCGGCAAAACCAAGCCAGTCGTTACCGGTGTGCACCACGGTAGCAAAACCGGCAATGGCGGCGCACAGCATGATGCCCTCGGCCCCCAGGTTGACGATGCCGACTTTCTCGTTGATCAAGAGCCCCAATGAGGCCAGGGCCAACACCGTGCCGGCATTGAGCGTGGCGGCCAGCAGCAGCGCATAGGAATCCATTAGTTGCTCCCCTTGAATTTGAGCCTGTAGTTGACCAGCGTGTCACAGGCCAGCAGGCTGAACAACAGCAGGCCCTGAAACACCCCGGTCAGGGACTTGGTCAGCCCCAGGCGCGACTGCGCCATTTCACCGCCAATGTAGAACATGCTCATCAAAATGGCGGAAAACACCATGCCCACAGGGTGCAGACGCCCGACAAAGGCCACGATGATGGCGGCAAAGCCATAGCCCGCCGGCACATAGGGCGTGAGTTGGCCGATGGGCCCGGCCACCTCCAGCGCGCCGGCCAGACCTGCAGCGCCGCCTGAGATCAGCAGCGCCGTCCACAAAGCCTTGCGCGACGAAAACCCGGCATAGCGCGCCGCTGCCGGCGCCAGCCCCCCCACCTGCTGGGCAAAACCCGCGCGGGTGCGAAACAGGAAGACCCACATGGCCACCACCCCCGTCACGGCCAGCAAAACCCCCACGCTCATGCGCGAACCCTCGAACAGGCGCGGGATCCGGGTGGCGGCCTCGAAGGTCTTGCTTTGCGGAAAGTTGAATCCATTGGGGTCCTTCCAGGGCCCACCCACCATGAAGCTCAGCAATTGCACCGCCACATAGACCAGCATCAGGCTGACCAAAATCTCGTTGGCATTGAAACGATCACGCAGCAGGGCTGTAATGGACGCCCACAGCATGCCCCCCAGTACCCCGGCCAGCACAATGGGCACCACAATCCAGCCCCCTGTGGCTTTCTCGGCCAGCAAGGCCACGCCCCCGGCAAAGATGGCGCCTATCACGTACTGCCCCTCGGCGCCAATGTTCCACACGTTGGAGCGAAAGCACACGGCCAGCCCCAAGGCGATGATGAGAAGGGGCGTGGCCTTGACCAGCAGCTCGCCAATGGCATAGCCGCTTTTGATAGGCAGCCAGAAAAACATTTCCAGGCCCTTGAGCGGGTCCTTGCCCAGGGCGATGAACATCAGCGTGCCGAGCATCACGGTAATCAGGAGCGCCAGCAGGGGTGAACCGTAGCTCCAGGCACTGGACGGCTGGGGGCGGGCTTCAAGCTTGAGCATGCTGGGCTCCTGCCTCTTTCGCTGCAAACAGCGGCTGCCCTTTGATGGCAGCCGTCAATTCGACTGCCGGTGCCTCAGCCAGGTGCGCCTGAACATTCTCATGCCACAGGCCGCTCATCCACTCGCCAATGCGCGCCACGGTCGCCTCGGCAATGGGCACAGAGGGCGACAAGCGCCCCCGTGCAATCACATGCAGGCGGTCGCTCAGCTCAAACAACTCGTCCAGCTCCTCGCTGACAACCAACACAGCACAACCGGCATCGCGCAGCGCCAGAATTTCACCACGGATCTGCGCCGCAGCACCCACGTCCACGCCCCAGGTGGGCTGGGAGACGATGAACAACCTGGGCTTGGCATCAATCTCGCGGCCCACAATAAATTTTTGCAAATTGCCACCCGAGAGTGAGCGCGCAGCCGAGCGCGGGCCGCCGGCTTTGACGTTGAAGCGGCGAATGATCCCGGCAGCGTGGACCTCAAGCTGATCGACCCGAATCCAGCCCCCGGCAAAGCGCGGGTTCGAGATGGCCTCATGGCGGGTGAGCAACATGTTGTGGGCCAGGCTCAGGGTGGGCACCGCGCCCCGGCCCAGGCGCTCTTCGGGCACAAAATGCAGGCCCAGCTTGCGCCGCTCGCCGGGGTTCAGAGCCGACACATCGGCACCGTCCATGCCTATGGCGCCCGCGCTGGCGCGCACATCTTCACCCGAGAGCGCATAGAGCAACTCCTTTTGGCCATTGCCCGAGACGCCGGCAATACCCACCACCTCACCGGCATTGACCTGCAGCGTGATTCCCTCCAGATCCACACCAAACTGGTCTTCCCGGGCCAGCCGAAGGTCCTTGACCTGGAGCACCGGCGCACCCACCTGGGGGGCCCGGCGTGTCAACTGGGGGGGCTCGGCGCCGATCATCATTTTGGACAAGGAGGCATTGGTTTCCTCACCGGGGTTACACACGCCGGTCACCTTGCCGCCGCGCAACACCGTGCAGGCGTTACACAACTCCCGAATCTCGTGCAGCTTGTGGCTGATGTACAAAATGCTGCAGCCCTCGCTGGCCAGTTTCTTGAGCACCACAAACAACTTCTCCACGGCCTGGGGGGTGAGCACCGAGGTAGGCTCGTCCAGAATCAGCAGCTGCGGGTTGGTCAGCAAGGCGCGAATGATCTCCACCCTCTGCATCTCGCCCACGCTCAAGGTGTGCACCGGGCGGCTGGGGTCAATGTCCAGCCCGTACTCGGAGGCCTTGGCCACAATGCTGCGGGTCACCTCGACCAGACTCAAGGTTTTACTCAAACCCAGCCACACGTTCTCGGCCACGGTGATGGTGTCAAACAGGCTGAAGTGCTGGAACACCATGCTGATGCCCAACGCCCTCGCCTCCTGGGGGTTGCGAATGACCACCGGCTGGCCGTTGAAGACCACCGTGCCGGCGTCGGGCTTGACCGAGCCATAAATGATCTTCATCAACGTGGACTTGCCGGCACCGTTCTCGCCCAGAACCGCATGGGTTTCGCCGGGCTGCACGGTCAGGGTCACGTCACTGTTGGCCACCACACCGGGGTACGCCTTGGTGATGCGGGAGAGTTGAAGTCTTGGGCTGCTCATGGCGCGTCAGGTCTCTCGTTTTTCTTCAAGGTGGCGGCGACGGACTTGACCCGCTCACGCAGCCAGCGGTTGGCGACGGAGGTATGGGTGCGTTCATGCCAGAGCTGGTAGTACATCATGCGGGGAAACTCGATCGGGGAAGCCAAAATACTCAGGGGCAGGCTGTTCACATAACGCTCGCAGTATTGGCGACCCGTCGTCAACACAAGCAATGTTGATGCCACCATGGCCGGAATCAGCCCAAAGTGCGGGCAGCGTGCCGTGATGTTGCGCACCCAGCCCTGAGACGCCAGGTAGTCGTCAATCACTCCCTTGGCGCCCGGATGCGTGGCCGTGGGGGCAATGTGGTCGGCCGCCAGCCAGGCATCACGGTCCCAGCCGCGGCGCACGGCCGGATGGTTGCTGGCCACCAGACTCACCACCTCATCGCCAAACAAGCGCCCCAGGTGCAGATCGTCCGGTGGCGTGGCCCAATTGCCGATCACCACATCCACATCACCCTGAGCCAACTGGCTGCGGTAATCCGAGGCGCCCGACAGAGGGTGAATTTCGATGTGACACACAGGCGCTAGCGTTTTGATTTGCGCCACCAGCTGAGGCAAAAACTGCGGGTCCAGGTAATCGCTGGCTGCCACCCGAAAGGTGTGGCTGGCCGTCATGGGCTCGAACCCCCGGGCGTCGGAGAACAACATCTCGGCCGCTCGCAAAATGCTGGCCGCAGGCTCCACCATGCGCAGCGCCGCCTCGGTGGGCACCATGCCCGCGCCGGATCTCACCAGCAAGGGGTCACCAGAAAAGTCGCGCAAACGCTTGAGCGACGCGCTGACGGCAGGCTGATGCATGCCCAGTCTGATGGCGGCTTTGGAGACGCTGCGTTCGATTAACACGGTGTGAAGGACCCTGATCAAATGAAGGTCTATCTTGTCGAAAAGGGCGTGGTCTCTCATACCTGGGTGTCCATGGGTGTCATATGCTAGCGCTTATAGGCGGGTTGTCACTCCTGTCATACCCTCAAACAGAAAGCACGAGCTCAACCGTTGAAAGTCACTGGACACGCCCAAGACCATGAATAACCAAGTCATTCAATTTGTTCGCCGCGGCGAAATTATGTCGCTGCGCAATGTACCACCCACCCGCACCCTGCTGGAGGTGCTGCGCGAGGACCTGAACTGCACCGGCACCAAAGAGGGCTGCAATGAGGGCGACTGCGGCGCCTGCACCGTGGTGCTGGGCGAGGCACAGGGCCAGCACATCAAATACAGCGCGGTCAACAGTTGCATCCGCATGGCGCACTCGCTCAACGGCTTGGCGCTGTGGACGGCTGAAGATATCGCAGCCCAGGACGGCACCCTGCATCCGGCCCAGCAGGCGATGGTGGCGCAGCACGCCAGCCAGTGCGGGTTTTGCACGCCGGGGTTTGTCATGAGTCTGTTTGGCATGTACCAAAACCATGTGGCCCAAGGGCAACCCATCAGCCGGGAACTGGCGCAAGAAGAACTCTCGGGCAACCTGTGCCGGTGCACCGGCTACCGCTCGATTCTGGACGCCGCGCAAGCGATGGCCGATTTGCCGCCAGTGCGCCTGGATGAATCTGATTTGCTATTAAAATTAAATACACTAAACCAATCAATACGCCGGCCAGAAGCCTATTATTCATATATTTCACCCCAAACGCTGCCTGAGCTGCTGGCGGCCCGCGCAGACCACCCTCAGGCACAGATCGTGGCCGGTTGCACCGATGTAGGCCTGTGGGTCAACAAGATGCACATGCAGTTTGAGCAGGTGCTTGATGTGAGCCGCGTAGCCGAGTTGCGCCGCGTGGAAGACGACCCGCACCACCTTGCCATTGGCGCGGCCGTGACCCTGACCGATGCCTTTGCCGCCCTGGTGGCTGACCGGCCGCAACTGCACACCTTTGCCACCCGCTTTGCCGGGCTGCCGGTACGCAACTCGGGCACGCTGGGGGGCAATGTGGCCAATGGCTCGCCCATTGGGGACTCGATGCCGCTGCTGATTGCGCTGGGTGCCCATGTCGTGTTGATGAGCCAACGCGGTCAACGTGACATGCCGCTGGAGCAGCTCTACACCGGCTACCGGAAAAACGTCATAGCGGCCGATGAGGTGCTGGCGTGGATCAAGGTGCCCAAAGCCACACCTGGCGAGCTGTGCCGGGTCTACAAAATCTCCAAGCGCTTTGACGACGACATCTCGGCAGTGTGTCTGGCACTCAACCTGCAGATCACAGACGGGTGGGTGGTGCACGCCTCCGTGGGGGTGGGCGGGGTTGCGGCCACGCCGGTGCGCGCCAGCCAGACCGAGGTCGCCTTGCGCGGCCAGCCCTGGACCGTTGAGACCGTACGGACTGCCATGGCGACTTTGCGCGGCGAGTTTTCACCCATCTCGGACATGCGCGCCAGCGCCAGTTACCGCGTGCAGGTGCTGGGGAACTTGCTGCAGCGCTTCTGGCTGGAGAGCCAGGGCCTGCACAGCATCAACCTGGAATCCTTCACCCTGCAAGGAGCCTGCGCATGAAGCCCACCCTGGCGCGCACCCCCCCGGCCAGCGGCACCTCGGTGGCGCATGAGAGTGCGCACGCCCAAGTGGCGGGAGCAGTCACCTACGTGGACGACATCCCCGAGGTGCGTGGCACGCTGTTTGCCGCGCCCATCCTGTCCACCGTGGCCCACGGCACGCTGCGCGGTGTGGATGCCAGCGCGGCGCTGGCCATGCCCGGCGTGCGGGACGTGATTTTGACGCGCGACATTCCGGGTGACCCCATCCTGGCCGCCTTTGCCGGCGATGAACCCATCTTTGCCATCGACACGGTGCAGCACATCGGACAGGTCATCGGGGTGGTGGTGGCCGACACGGTCATGCAGGCCCGCCATGCCGCGCGCAAGGTGCAAGTTCGCATCGACGCCCTGCCCGCCGTCCTGAGCATCAAAGATGCGCTGGCAGCTAAAAGCTATGTTCTGCCACCCGTGTTTGTGAACCGGGGCGACGCAGCCCTGGCGCTGGCCAACGCCCCCCACACCCTGAGCGGCACGTTGGAGGTCGGCGGCCAGGAGCACTTTTACCTGGAAGGCCAGATTGCCTACGTGCTGCCGCAAGAGCAAAACCAGTGGGTGGTGTATTCCAGCACGCAGCACCCGGGCGAGGTGCAACACTGGGTGGCGCACGCCTTGGGGCTGGACAACCACGCCGTGCGCGTGGAGTGCCGGCGCATGGGGGGCGGCTTTGGCGGCAAGGAGACGCAGGCCGGGCACCTGGCGGTGTGGGCGGCCGTGGCCGCTGGCAAGCTGAAGCGCCCCATCAAACTGCGCCTGGACCGGGATGAAGATTTCATGATCACCGGCAAGCGCCACCCGTTTGCCTATGAATACACCGTGGGGTTTGACGACACGGGCCGCCTGCAGGGCCTGCAACTGATGATGGCGGCCAACTGCGGCTTCAGCGCCGACCTGTCGGGCCCGGTGGCAGACCGTGCGATCTTCCATGCGGACAACGCGTATTTTCTGGAAGACGTGGCTATCTCGTCCTACCGCTGCAAACTCCACACGCAAAGCCACACGGCTTTTCGCGGCTTTGGCGGGCCACAGGGCATGATCATCATTGAGGCCATTCTGAGTGACATTGCCCGCCAACTCCGGCTGGACCCCTTGGAGGTGCGCCGGCGCAACCTGTACTCGGATGAGCCGCTGGCCGCTGAAGCCCAGCCCGCCCAGCCCCCCAGGCGGCGCGACACCACGCACTACCAGATGCAGGTGGAAGACAACATCATTGCGCCATTGCTACTAAAAATAGAGCAAACAAGTGACTATAAACGCCGGCGGGAGGCCATTTTTTCTTGGAATTCGGCCAACCCGGTGATCCAGCGCGGCTTGGCCATCACGCCGGTGAAATTTGGTATTTCATTCACCGCGACGCTCTTCAACCAGGCCGGTGCACTGGTGCATGTGTACCTGGACGGCAGCGTGCAGGTGAACCACGGCGGCACCGAAATGGGCCAGGGCTTGAACACCAAGGTGGCGCAAATTGTGGCCGACGAGCTGGGCGTGCCCTTTTCACGTGTGCTGGCCACGGCCAGCGACACCAGCAAGATCCCTAACGCCTCGGCCACGGCCGCCTCGGCGGGCACCGACCTGAACGGCCGCGCCGCGCAGTTTGCCGCCCGCCACGTGCGCGACAACCTCGGTGCGTTTGTGGCCGGGCTTGACGACTGTGGCGCGGGCGCGGTGCGCTTTGCTGGGGGCGAAGTCATCTCACCCAAAACCACCCGCAGTTTTGACGAGGTGGTGAAAGCGGCTTACGCCAACCGCATTCAACTGTGGAGCGACGGCTTTTACCGTACGCCCAAAATCCATTACGACAAAACGACGCTGACCGGGCGGCCGTTTTATTACTTTGCCTATGGCGCCGCCTGCACCGAGGTGGCCATTGACACCCTGACCGGCGAGAGCCGGGTGCTCAAGGTTGACATCCTGCACGATGTGGGCCGCTCGATCAACCCGGCCATTGACGTCGGGCAAATTGAAGGCGGCTTTGTGCAGGGCATGGGCTGGCTCACCACCGAGCAACTGGTGTGGAACGACAAAGGGCACTTGAGCACCCACGCCCCCAGCACCTACAAGATCCCGGCTGCGGGCGATGTGCCAGCACATTTCAAGGTCGACCTGTGGCCCGAGCCCAACCGGGAGGACAACGTGTTTGGCAGCAAGGCGGTGGGCGAACCCCCCTTCATGCTGGCGATCAGCGTGTTTGAGGCGCTGCGCGATGCAGTGGCGCAGGCGCGCGGGGATGGATTACCGGTGCAGTTGACGGCGCCCGCCACGGCAGAGAATGTGCTGAGGGCTTTAGGGACTTGAGGCTGGGACGCAGCCCGTAGATACTTAAATTCCGGCCAATGACTTCAACCCGCTGGGGTCCAACAGATTCAGGATGCGCCCCGATCCGCTGATCAGGCTGCGCTCGCGCAAGTGGCGCAGTACCCTTGAGAAGGTCTCGGGGGCAATGCCCAACTGGGCGGCAATCGATCGTTTGCGCTGTTGCAGCAGTACCGCCAGCGCGCCCTTCTCGCCGGCCTGGGCGTGGCGCAAGAGCCATTCAGCACAACGCGCCTCAGCGTCTTTGGCCAGGCGGCTCACGGCCAACTCGGTTTGCTGGCGATGTGCCACGGCCACATCATGCAAAACGTTCTGGGCAGTCGCTGGCATGGCCTCCAGCGAACGACGAAACTCGGGCAAAGGCATACGGCGCAGCTTGACCTCGGTGTCTGCCACTGCGTCCACCGCATGTGGCAGGTTCAGCACCGCCGAGGTGGCCTCCAGCCAGCAAGGGCCCTCCACCACGCCAAGCTGATGCTCCATGGTGTCGCCGTCCATGACGCCCAGGATGACCCGGCCAGACTCCAGGTAATGAACCCAAGGCAAGAACGCAGCGCGTCTGAGCAGCACCGCGCCACGGGCTGCAGCTTGTTGCTCTGTGGAGGAGGTGATGGATTGGGCAAGTGACATGGCTCCGACTGTGCCCCCACCCGGTCAGGCATAACTTGAGCGATATCAAACAACAACGAGGAAATGCACCGCAAGACCTGCAAAGCCCACCAATCACTCGCCCAAGTAGGCTGCCCGCACTTTGGGATCATGGAGCATGATTTTGGCATCACCCGTCATGGTGATCAGCCCCGACTCCATCACGTAGCCCCGGT
>CAZBKX010000579.1:0-2527 GCA_964492535.1 uncultured Rhodoferax sp.
GAATCCACTCCAATGGCCGGATCGTTTTTCGAATTTTTTAGTATAAAGCCCCACCGCTTATTCAACCATCGTTAGCACTGTCTGAAGCCAGATCCTGCAGAACGGAAAGCGCACGCCGCGCATCACCAACCGGGACATCACCGAGGCCGCCGCCAAGAGTTTTTCAACGCTGGCCGAGGGGCTGCGCCGGCGCAGTGCCCCCACCACTGCCGCTGAAGACACTACCGCGCTAGCCCAAGCGCGTGCCAACCAGGTCGCGCACTTTCTCACCCAGTGCCTGTTCTGCTTTTTTGCCGAAGACGTGGGCCTGCTGCCCGGGCGCATGTTTGAGCGACTGGTCATCAACCGCAAGATCACGCCCGACAAGCTCACGCTGGCCTTGGCCGAGCTGTTCAAGACCATGCAAAACGGCGGCATGTTTGGCGCGGACGACATTCCGTGGTTCAACGGCGGTTTGTTCAACGCCATTGATGTGCCCAAACTCTCGATTCTGGACGTGACCGAGTTGCGCAACGCGGCCGAGCTGAACTGGTCCGCCATTGACGTGTCGATTTTTGGCACGCTGTTTGAGCGCGGCCTGGACCCCGCCAAACGCAGCCAGTTGGGCGCCCACTACACCGACATCGCCACCATTGACCGGATCATCGACCCCGTGTTGCGCCGGCCAATGCTACAAAAATGGGATCTGGTAGCCGGCGAGATACGCCGGCTACAGGCCAAAAGCACCAAAAAAGGCGATAAAAACTACCGTGAGGCCCAAGCCCGCTTTGTGGGCTGGCTGGGGGAGTTGCAAAACTACCGCGTGCTGGACCCGGCCTGCGGGAGCGGAAATTTTCTGTTTTTGGGCCTCAAAGCCTTGAAGGACATTGAGCACAAGAGCCACCTGGACGCCGCCGCGCTGGGGCTGGACCGGGAGGCCGATCTGGTCACCGGGCCGCACAACGTGCTGGGCATTGAGCTCAATGAATACGCCGCCGAGCTGGCGCGGGTGACGGTGTGGATTGGGGAGTTGCAGTGGCGCATGGCGCATGGCTACGATTTCAAGACCAACCCGGTGCTGGAGCCGCTGGACCATATTGAGTGCCGGGATGCTTTGTTGTCTTTTGGCGTTTTGGGTTCTGGTGAGACTGGTGAGACTGGTGAGTCTGGGGAGTCTGGGGAGGGGGCACGCGGTGAACCCGGGGCGCGGGCGGTGCAGATGCCGGGGGCTCATGAACCGGAGGTCTTGACATCGCCCCCGACCTCCGCACCACCCACGCCCCTGAGCGGTGTTGGGGAGGCAACCGTTGTGGAGGCTCATTGGCCGAAGGCCAATATCGTGATTGGGAATCCGCCGTTTTTGGGCGGGAGCAAAAAACGGCGTGAGCTGGGCGACGATTATTTTGAGGCGCTGGATAGTGTGTTTTCGGGCCGCGTCCCGGGTGGGGCGGACCTGGTGTGCTATTGGTTTGATAAGGCGCGACTGGCGATTGAGCAGGATGGGTTGACCGCGGCTGGACTGGTTTCGACCAACTCCATTCGTGGCGGCTCCAACCGCAAGGTGCTGGATGCGATTACCAAAAGCACGAGATTTTTTGACGCCTGGAGCGATGAGGGCTGGGTGAACGATGGCGCAGCCGTGCGCGTATCGCTAGTTTGTTTCGGGCAGGCAACGACTTTGCGGTTAGACGGATCTGAAGTTAAAAAAATTCATGCAGATCTGACGCCTGGTAATCACACCGGAGATGGGGAAGATCTCACTACCGCCAAACGATTGCCTGAAGCGGAGTCCACCTGTTTTATGGGTGCATCGAAAAAAGCACCTTTCGACATTGATGGCCAGATGGCCCGAGGCTGGCTGACTCAGCCCAATCCGCACGGCAAGTCAAACGCTGAAGTGCTGCGCCCGTTGTGCAACGGCATTGACCTGACACGCCGATGGGGTGATCGCTGGATAGTGGACTTTGGCACTCGTTTGTCTGCGGATGAAGCTACGCTTTTTGAAGCACCTTACGCCTATGTGGCTATGGTAGTGAAGCCTTTACGTGAAATAAACAATCGTGAGGCGTATCGTAAATTTTGGTGGCGGCACGCAGAGGCCCGCCCTGGCATGCGTGCCGCACTTGCACCGCTACCCCGTTACATCATCACCGCTGCCGTGGCCAAACACCGCACCTTTATCTGGATGCACAGCGCCGTGTTGCCCGACCAGGCAACTTTGGCAACCGCCCGCGCCGACGACACCACCTTTGGCATCCTGCACAGCCGCTTCCATGAACTCTGGTCGCTGCGTATGGGCACGTCGCTCGAAGACCGGCCGCGCTACACCCCCACCACCTGCTTCGAAACCTACCCCTTCCCCACCGGCCTCACCCCCTTTGATACCGCCCACCAGCGCGTGGAGACCCTGCCCTGCGGCGCAGTCATCCCCGCCGGGCTGCCCCAAGACCAAGAGGGTGGTGGGGGGGGGGGGGGGTGGGGGGCGGGGGAAGAGGGGCCCCCCCCGCGGGCGGGGGGGCCCGCGCCGCGCCCCCCCCCCCCCCCCCCC
>CAZBKX010000580.1:0-11084 GCA_964492535.1 uncultured Rhodoferax sp.
TTGATGACATGCACATGGGGCGCAACATGCTGGGCAATGAGGTACGGGGCGCCCGACTCGCCGTGGCGCACCACAAACAAGTCTGCCGCCATGGCGCTCAGGTTGGCAATGGTGTCGAGCAGCGATTCGCCCTTGGAGGCCGAGGACTTGGCAATGTCCAGGTTGATCACGTCCGCACTCAGGCGCTTGGCCGCAATCTCAAAGGTGGTGCGAGTGCGGGTGGAGTTCTCAAAGAACAGGTTGAACACGCTTTTACCGCGCAGGAGCGGTACCTTCTTGACCTCGCGGTCACTCACACTCACAAAATTTGCCGCCGTGTCGAGCACTTGCGTGAGGATACTTTTGGGCAGGCCCTCGATCGAGAGCAGATGAACCAGCTCACCATGTTTGTTGAGTTGGGGGTTGCGCCGGTACAGCATGGCTTAACGGTCCTTCACATTGAAACTGAACGCCCCGGACTCGCTGCGCGCCAAGGCCAGGGACTGCTGAGCAGGCAGCGCCACGCGGGCCGCGCACACATCGGCCTGAATGGGCAGCTCCCGCCCGCCCCGGTCCACCAACACCGCCAACTTGACGCTGGCCGGGCGGCCAAAGTCAAACAGCTCATTGATGACCGCGCGAATGGTGCGCCCGGTGTAGAGCACATCGTCCAAAAGGATGATGTGGGCGTCATTGACGTCAAAGGTGATCTGCGTTTGCGCGCCGGGGGTCATGCCCCGGCGGGCGTAGTCGTCCCGGTGCAGCGCTGATGAAATCACACCATAGGGCTCGCTCAGCCCCAGATCGCGTTGCAGGCGCTCGGCCAGCCAGGCGCCACCCGAGGTCACGCCCATCAAATGCATGCCGGGGCGAAACAGGGCGCGCACACCGGCCAGCAACTCCAGGTACAGCGCCTCGGCATCGAGCGTGAGTGTGCTCATGGAATGCTCCTAAAAAATTGTTCCAGAATGATGCAGGCCGCCGCCGCGTCAGCGTCTTTGGCTCCGCTGGCCAACGCCTCGGTGGTGGTGTAGCGTTCGTCCACCTCAAATACGGGCAGCTTGAAGCGGCCATGCAACTGGCGCGCAAACTTCTTGGCGCGCGCAGTGTTTTCGTGGGCCGCGCCGTCCGGGTGGTAGGGCACGCCGACCACCAGCGCATCAGGCTGCCAGTCGCTTAATTGCTTGGCGATCTTGACGAAGCGGGCGTCGCCCTCGGCGGCAATCGTGCCCTGCGGCTGGGCGGTGAGCATCAGGCGGTTGCCTACGGCAAAGCCGGTGCGCTTGACACCAAAGTCCAGGGCAAGAAAGGTTTGTAAATGAGGCGGCACTACCGGGGGTACCACATCCACGGGAGCGTTCATGCGTGACCCGCATCTGGCGAGAGCATCCACAGCTCCAGACCCAGCAACAGCAGGGCCTTGTCATAGCGCTGCGACACCGGGGTGTCAAAAATCACGCTGCTGCTGGCGGCCACCGTCAGCCAGCTGTTCTCACCCAACTCGGACTCCAGCTGGCCCTCGCCCCAGGCAGCGTAGCCCAGGGACACCAACACCTTGCGTGGCCCGGCGCCGGTGGACAGGGCCTCCAGCACATCGCGCGAGGTGGTCATCTCCAGCCCGCCGGGAATCACCATGGTGGAGGCATAGACCGGGTCAAGTGGTTTGTCTTTGTCGGAGAAAGTCGCTTCGTGCAGTACAAAGCCGCGCTCGGTTTGCACCGGTCCACCCAAAAACACCGGGTCGCCCATGAGATCGCTGCGCAGCAAAGGCAGCTCGACTTTTTCAAACAACCGCTTCATGTCGATGTCGCACGGTTTGTTAATCACCAGCCCCAGGGCGCCGCGCTCGCTGTGCTCACACACATAGACCACGCTTCGCGCGAACATGGCATCCTGCAGCCCGGGCATGGCGATCAAAAAATGATTCGTCAGATTGGTGGGTGCAAAATCGGCTGGCATTAACGAATTTTAACGGTGATCATGGACAAGCAATTTGAGACAGGTTTGATGTGGTTTCGGCGCGATCTGCGGGTCACGGACAATGCCGCGCTGTGCATGGCCCTGCAAGCCTGCCGCCAGGTGCACTGCATTTTTGTGTTCGACCGGGACATTCTGGACGCCCTGCCCCGTGCAGACCGGCGGGTGGAGTTCATCCGGGAGTCGCTGGTGGAGCTGGATGCGCGCTTGCGCGAGCTGGCTGGCACGCCGAGCTCGGGCCTCATCGTGCGTTTTGGTATTGCCAGTGATGAAATCCTGGCGCTGGCCCAGCCACTGAAAGCCCAGGCGGTATTTGCCGCGCACGACTACGAGCCGCAGGCCATCGAGCGCGACGCCCGAGTGCGCGAGGCATTGGCGGGCCAGGGCGTGACGCTGCTCACCTGCAAGGACCATGTTGTATTTGAGGGCCGGGAGATACTGACCAAAACCGGCACCCCTTACGGCGTATTCACCCCCTACAAGAACAACTGGTTGGCAAGCGTCACGCCCCAGCATCTGCGCACGCATGATGTAAGCGCCCTGGCCTCTTTCCTCGCACCCCGCCCGACTGACCAGCAACACGCCGTGCCGTCATTGGCCTCAATGGGGTTCGAGAAGACCAACCTGAGCGAACTGAAGATTCCCACCGGGGAATCCGGGGGACTCGCGCTGTTTGAAGACTTCTTTGACCGCATGGACCAATACGACGAAACCCGGGATTTCCCGGCCGTCAAGGGCCCCAGCTATTTGAGCGTGCACCTGCGCTTTGGCACCGTGTCCATCCGGCAACTGGCGGCCACGGCGCTGCAACGCCAGATTCAGGGCAGCCGGGGCGCGGCGGTCTGGCTGGGGGAACTCATCTGGCGTGACTTTTATTTTCAGATTCTGGCCAATTTCCCACGCGTGGCGCAAGGCGCTTTCAAGGCCGAGTACAACGCCATTGCCTGGGAAAGTGGGCCCCGCGCGCAAGCCCTGTTCAGCGCCTGGTGCGAGGGCCGCACCGGCTACCCGCTGGTGGATGCCGCCATGGCCCAGATCAACCAGACGGGCTACATGCACAACCGCCTTCGCATGGTGGTGGGTAGCTTTTTGGTGAAAGACTTAGGCGTCGACTGGCGTTGGGGTGAGCGCTACTTTGCCCAGCACCTGAATGACTTTGACCTCTCTGCCAACAACGGCGGCTGGCAGTGGGTAAGTTCGAGCGGGTGCGATGCCCAGCCGTATTTCCGCATCTTCAATCCGGTCAGCCAAAGCGAAAAATTCGACGCGCAGGGCAAGTTCATCCGCCGCTACCTGCCGCAACTGGCTGCATTACCCAACAAGGCCTTGCATGCGCCGTGGACGGCCAAGCCACTGGAGTTGACAATGGCCGGGGTGACGCTGGGCCAAAACTACCCCCGGCCCATCGTGGCCCACGATGAAGCGCGAGCGCTCACGTTGCAGCGCTACGCGGTCGTCAAGAAATCGGGTTGAATTGAAAACTCTGCTGCTATCAATATGATGCAGCAGAGTCAATAGAGTCGTCAGCCAGAAGCTTTTTTAGACATTAACTGGCGTCAAACTGTACTGCCGGACCAACCCCACAAGTTCATCCTCTGAATACGGCTTGCCAAGATAGTGGTTAACCCCCAGGGCGCGGGCGTGATCGCGGTGCTTCTCTGCAATGCGGGACGTGATCATGACGATGGGCAGGTCGCGCAGCTTGGCATCGGCCCGGATGTTGCGCGCCAGATCGAATCCGTCCATGCGCGGCATCTCGATGTCGGACAACACCAGCATGGGCTTTTCCTCCTGCAATCGTTCCAGGGCCTGCAAACCATCGGCGGCCAGGGCCACCCGGAAGCCTTCGCGCTTGAGCAGGCGCTGGGCCACACGCCGCACGGTGATGGAATCGTCCACCACCAGAACCAGTGGCGACTGACTGCCGGCGATTGCCAGAAGCGTCTCGGAGGCTGCAGATTCATCCCTGGCGGGAGTCGGTGCTGGCTTGAGCAGGCGCGCCTGCTCACCATAAACCGACGCCAACGCAACCGGGTTGTAAATCAGGATCACCGCACCCGATGCCAGCACCGACATGCCTGTCAGGCCCGGCAAGCGGGACAGTTGGGGGCCGAGATTCTTGACCACCACCTCCTGATTGCCCAGCACCTCGTCCACGTGCGCCGCCAGGCGCTGCCCCGCGCTGCGAAACACAGCCACAGCCAGCGTCTTGGTGCGAACCTCACCGCTGGCCGCAGAGGCTTGCATCAAGGCGCCTGCCCAGTAGAACGGGACCTTTTCTCCGCTGAACTCAAACTCGTCGTCCTGGTAAGCCCGTTCCAGCTCGGCCACAGGCACCCGACGCACCACCTCGATCAGGTTGGCCGGCACGCCAAACACCAGATCACCAATGCGCAACGTCACCACCTGCGTCACGGCCGTGGTCAGAGGCAACACCAGCTTGAATTGCGTGCCTAGGCCGCGCTGTGTGGCGGTCTCGATGCGTCCGCCCAGGGCATTGACCTCGGAGCGCACCACGTCCATACCAACACCTCGTCCGGCCAACTCTGTGACCTGCGATGCTGTGGAAAAACCCGCATCAAAGATCAGCGCGGCCAGTTCGGCATCGGTGGGGGCATCGGAGGCGAAGATCAGCCCCTCAGCCATGGCCCTGTCACGGATTCGATCCAAATCCAGGCCGGCACCATCGTCCGAAAACTCTACCGTGACATCGTTGCTTTGCTGGTGCAACTGAATCTTGATCGTGCCTGAGGCCGGCTTGCCGGCCTCCACGCGCGCTCCAGGCTCCTCGATTCCGTGGGCGACAGCATTGCGCAACAGGTGCTCAAACACGGGCGCCATACGGTCCAGCACGCCACGGTCCATATCCATCGAGCCGCCCACAATGTCCAGCTTGACGGACTTGCCGGCGTCCTTGGCCGCTTGGCGTACGACCCCATACAAGCGTTCGGAGATGCCGTCAAATTCAACCATCCGGGTGCGCAGCAGATCGCGCTGCAACTCCCGGGCCTGGCGGCCCTGGGCAATCAGGTCATCCTCGGTGCCCTCCACCGTGCGCTGCAAATTGCGCTGCACCGTGGCCACGTCGTGCACGGATTCCGCCATCATGCGGGTGAGTTCTTGCACGCGGGTAAATCGGTCAAATTCCAACGGATCAAACCCTTGAGCCGAATCTTTGGCTTGCGCCAAACGCGACTGCATTTGAGACTCGGATTGCAACTCAATGTCGCGCAACTGGTTGCGCAGCCGATCCAGATTGCCGGTCAATTCATTCAGGGAGCCGCGCAGTTGCCCAACACGCGCCTCCAGCCGCGAACGCGTGATCATGACTTCGCCCGACTGGTTCACCATGCGGTCCAGCAACTGCGAACGCACGCGCACGCTTTGATTGGAGAGTTGGCGCGCTGGCGCCAGAGGGGCAAAAGCCTCGACATTGACCTTTACGGTCGCCAGCGGTTGAGGCAAGCCCGAGTCGACTTCAGGCTCCTCAGCCAGGGTGGCCTCACCGGCGGTTGCAGGTGCGGCTTCAGGCAAACTCAACAATTGCTCTGGCAAGGCGCGCAGGGCGTCAAAATTGGCCTGGATCGCGTCAAAACGGGCTAGCAAAGGCTCCAGTTGGGACGCCTGCAAAGGCTCACTGCCCAGGTATTCGATGGCAGATTCCATGCGGTGGGTCATCTCGCCCATTTGCATGGCGCCCGCCAGGCGGGCACTGCCCTTCAGGGTGTGCGCCACGCGCAGCACTTCGCTGCGGGCGGCCAATTTGTCAGGGTCAGTGATCCATTGCCGCAGGGCCGTGGCGAGCTTGGGCAGCAGCTCCAGCGCTTCTTCTTCAAAAATCGGGAAAAGATCCACATCCAGCAGATCGACGGCATCGATGTCGTCGTCCCGGTCATCAATCATCAGCGGCGGCACCGCTGCGCTGAAGGTGTTGGCCACAGGCACGCCCACTTCAGCCGTCGGCTCAGGCTCTGAATCGGGCTCCAGGTCGAGCAGGACCTCAAGTTCGACCTGGGGAACAGAGCCACCCGCTTTAGGCACCAAATCGGACAGTTCAAGATCGAAAACAGGCTCGGTTGCAGCCTCCACTTCCAACTCTGTCTCAGGCGCCTGTGCCGCATCGTTGGCGGCATCTGCTTCGACATCCCAGTCGTCAAGAGGACCGTACTCCAACTCGAAGTTGTCGTTGGAATCATCCAGCACTGAGGGAAACTCATTGTCCAGAATACCCTTGAGCGCCTCAATGAGTGCGGGGTCAGGTTTCTTCAGGAATCCAGCGGCAAATTGGTGCAACAGACGGCGGATCTCTTCGGCCGACTCGATAAAGATCTGGGCGTGCTCAGCAACGCCTTGGGCGTGCAGCCGCACATGGCGCAGCGCCTGCTCCAGAGCGCGGGCGATCTCGGAGAGCGCAAAAAATCCGACGGTGGCCGAACTGCCAGACAGCGAGTGCGCCAAGCCCACGGTGCTCCCGCCTAACGGACGATCCAGCTCGAAAGACCACTCGGTCAACTCGGTCAACAGACGTCGGGACCACTCGTCAGCCTCGTTCAGATAGACGTTGTACAGTGGGAGGCCGATTCGAAGGTCGCCGATCACCTTGATCTGATCCTCGTCTGCATCGTCCAGACCCATGAAATCCAAAGGCTCAGCCTCGGGTTCTCTCTCTTGCTCTATCTCTGGTTCGACTGCTTCCTCAATCTCTTTTATTTCCTCGGCCGCCATCACCTCAACTTCTTGGGCCTCCACGGCTTCTGCCCCTATCGCGACTTCCTCGAGCTGTTCGAGCGGCAATGCGTCGGGCTCGTCAGGCGGATTGACTGGAACCAGATCACTCACCAAAGCGCCTGATTCGGTAATGGTCAACTCTTCCTCGTCTGGCAAGGCTTGAGTCACAACCGGGGCTGGCGCTGGCGCAAACATGTCGCCAAAATCAAAGTCGTCGAAGTCCAGCGTCGCCGGTTCCTGGGAGATTGGCGTCGCTTGGCCGGGCGTGGCGCCAAGGCTGGCATTGAGCGCGTCCATCCCATCGAGGTCAAATGTCTGGGTTTGAAGAAAGCCCGGCTGTGCCAACTCGGCCGTCGTCGGCATCGCTTCAGGCATGAGCAATTCACCTGCCACAGGCAACTTGTCACCGGGAAGCGGCAACGCCAGCAATTCGCCGTCCACACGCAGTCCATCTGCCGCCTTGCGGAAGGCCTCGCCATCCCAACGGCTGTCAGTACCCGCCGCAATATCCTCGACCCAGCGGCCAAAGCCTTGCATGGCTTGGTTTAACAGAGACAGCAGATCCGGGCTGGCGGGCTTTTGCTCGGCCAGCCAGTTGTTGAGCAACTGCTCCAGGGACCAGGCGGCTCCCCCGAATTCGGTGAGTCCGACCATGCGTGCGCTGCCTTTGAGCGTGTGGAAGGCTCGGCGAAGTGTGGCTTGCTGGCTCAAGTCAGATGGATCAGCGGCCAGGCTGCGAATCGCGTCTTGGCCGGTCTGAACCACTTCTCGGGCTTCTTCCAGAAAAATATCCCGGATATCGAAGTCATCATCGTCCAGTGGCTCCGTTGCAGGCACGGGCACCAGCTCAGGCTCAGCCACCGCACCCGAGGCTGGCAGCGCTTCTTCAACAAAGGCTGCGAACGTCTCACGCGCGGACACCTCAGGCACCAACTGCTGCTTTCCAATGACCAGTGGCAGCTCGCCCCCCTCAAGCAGGTGCGCCTCCACCGCATCCGAATGCAGGTCAAAGTCAATATCTGCCAGTGGCTCAGGGGCTGCCGCCGGCTTCTCGCGTCCCATCAAGGGCTTGAATTCGCCCGCTTCCTCGTCATAAGCAAACAGCTTCTTGGCCATCGCACGCTGGTAACTCAGCATGTCGATGAGAAATCCCAAAGCACCCAGGCTGTTGCCCAGTTTTTCAAAAATGCCGGTACGCGCAGTCTCCAGATCAATATCGTCCACCAGGAATCGCTCCACGCTGTCGCGCATGCGCAGCGAGGCAATAGCCGCCTGATCCAGACCCAAAACCGAAAACACACCCCGCATCTGTGCAAGTTGGCTGGGCACCTCGTGCAACGGTTTCTTATCTATCGGGTTGCAGAAAAACGCATCCAGTAATTTTTCGACCTCGCCCAAGGAGGTGCGCAGCTCGTCTACCACACTGCCCATGATCTGACGGTCGCTGACCCTGCGGTACAGCTCCTCCATCCAGCTCTCCAGCGGCTCAGGCTGCCCACCCGCGTTGACATGCTCCAGCCTTCTGGCCAAGTTAGCGCCACGCTCGGCCATATGAGAATCGGTTGGATCCAGGTCCTCATACGCGGCTTCAAGGTACAGCACCGCGGTCGCCACCTCCATTGCCAGCGGGGCGCTCGGCGCCTCGCCAGAGCGAGCGGTCGACTCGATGGCATCAGTCAGGGCGTTCACGAGGTCGGCACTCTCCGGATGCAGTTTCAGCACCGAATCAGTCACCAGGCTGAACTGGTCAACAGCCACCTTCAGCCGATTGGTATCGCCCCCTGCCAGCGCAGACCAGGTCTCGGTGGCTGCTGCAAGGCGCTTGCGGGCCTGCACCAACAAGGCGGGATCAAAGCGCCCGAACTGGGTCTTGTCGTAATTGAATGACTTGGTCTGCGTCAAGCCGTAAGCTACTCGCACGGCCGTCAGGACAGGCGCATCGGCATCCGCCCCAGGCACAGCTTGGGCAATGAAAAACAGCAGATCTTGCACCAAGCGCTCAGACATGGCAGATTCGCCCCGAGCCAAGATCCGATACTGCAGAAGAACACGCGACGCCATGCGCTTGCCGTAAACATCGGCTGGGCACAAGCCCTGGGATACCGCCTCAAAGTAGGCTGCACATATTTTCCAGAAAACTCGCTGCTCGAGCGGCTCCTGCGCCGACGCAAACCCCAGACTGATCGTCATCAATGCTCTGGCTGCCACCGGATCACCCGACTTGACCACTCGCAAAACATAGCGATCGATCCGGGCACGAACAGATGAGTCGTAGGCCAGGGGGGCGACGGATGCGGGCAGGGCCATATCGATCCACCGTATCTCCACGGACCACAGGTCGGCCGGATGCACACGGTCATCCTCCACCAGTTCCAGCACGTCGCGGTATTGAGGAAACAGCGCCACCGAAGACGCATTTTTCCCCTTGAGCACACCTTCGAGGTATTCGATCAGAGCGAAGCTGGCCCTTTCTACCTTGTTGACAGCATCATCGCTGCAAAGCTCGGGCCGCTGCACAAACCGCTGGGCGAGTGCCTCCATGGCGCGCAGCACCTTGGCAGGTGCGGGTTGACCCACCATCTCGAGGGCGCCAACGGCTTGATGAAGCTGCTGCCGTGCGATGCGCAGTTGACTCGCATCCAGCGCGGCCAGATCCGAGCCGCGCGCCAGCTCGGCGTCCCGCACAAATCGCTGCAGGGCGCGGGTCGCACCATCCAGAGATTTGCGCAACTCGTCCAGAACCCAGGCCAATGGCCCTAGGTCACCAGTCGCCATTTCATGGGTGCCAGTCAGGGCAGCGTTTGCTTGCATGGATTCGTGCGCTCCTGGAGAAAACGGGATCAACTGGTTGAAGATCAGGCGATCTTGAACCGAGCAACAGACTGACGAAGCTCTTCAGCCATTTTCGAGAGCTCCCTAACTTGGGCTGCGGTTGAGCGCGTACCCTCACCGGTCTGCTCCGTCACGGCGAAGATGTGCTGAATGTTCTCGGCCACCACGTTGGCCAGATCGGCCTCACGGGAGGTGGAACTTGAAATTTGCTCAATCAGCTCGGCCAACCGGCGCGACACCTGGTCAATCTCGGTCAGGGCTGTACCGGCGTTGTCTGACAGCTTGGCCCCCTCAACCACACCCTGCGTGGATCGCTCCATCGCGCCCACCGCATCCTGGGTGTCGGTCTGAATCGCCTTCACCAGCGCAGAAATCTGGCGCGTCGCATCGGCAGACCGCTCAGCCAGTCGCTGCACCTCCTCCGCCACCACCGAGAAGCCACGACCCGCTTCGCCTGCTGATGCAGCCTGAATGGCCGCATTCAGCGCCAACACGTTGGTCTGCTCGGTAATGTCTGAAATCAGCTCGGTGATTTCACCAATCTCTTGGGACGACTCACCCAGACGCTTGATTCGCTTCGAGGTTTCCTGGATTTGATCCCGGATCGAGTTCATACCGCCGATGGCGTTTTGCACCGCCTGCAAGCCCACTTCGGCGGCTTGCAGCGACTGGCGGGCCACCGAGGCTGACTCTTGCGCCTGAACAGAGACCTCATTGATGCGTGACGCCATGTCCACGACCGAGCGCCCGGTCTCCCGAATTTCGTGCAGTTGCTCGTTGGACGCCGCCAGAAGTTCGGTCGATGTGGTGTCCACCTCTGACGTAGTTTGAGCCACCCGGGCCACCGTGCTTTGCACGTTACCTACCAGCGAGCGCAGTTCCTCGACCGTGTAATTCACCGAGTCGGCAATGGCACCAGTGATGTCCTCGGTCACAGTGGCTTCCTGGGTCAAGTCGCCCTCCGCCACCGTCTGCAACTCATTCATCAATCTCAAAATGGCCGCTTGATTGGCATCGTTCACGCGCTTGGCTTCCTTCTTCTGACGCTCTGCATCCTGCAGCTGGTCATCAGTCGCGGATTGGCGCTTGCGACTGTCAAGCAACTGAACACGCGACAGTCCAACCGCGCACAGCAAGGCAAACAAAGCCGCGCCTGCCAGGGATGCAAGTGCAGTGGCACCAAAACCGGTGCGTGATGAGAGCTTGACCTGCAACTCTTCCAGGTTGCGACGCAGAGGCTCGCTGTCGGCAATGATTGATGCCTGAGCCTCGCGGGCTGAAACAAGTCCCTGGAGGTTACCCAGAATAGCGCCGGCTTGAGTCCGGGTTTCGTCGAACAGAGCGACAAGGGCCTGCAACTGCTCACGCGTTTGCGGGTCCTTGGTGGAAATCAAACGCAATTCAGGCCTGCCATCCAACATGCCTTGCGCAATCTCGCGGAAAGAATTCAGATCTTTTCCCAACAGGAACACAGCTTCGGGACTGACTCCTTCCACGGTCAGGAATTCATTCGAAGATTTGCCAATGCGCTGGGTCAACATCACCAACTGACCCGCCGCAGAAATCTC